>QMOO01000092.1 GCA_003648245.1 Caldisericota bacterium | reverse complement strand
TTAGGCGAAAGATACAGGAACCCACCAGCAATAATAATCGCTATCGTAACTGTTACTATCAATTCAATTAATGTAAAACCTTTATTTTCTTTCATATTAAACTCATTATGGAGGGTTTACCATCTCTCTCCATAAAATTCTTCCAAACTGTACACCTTTAATCTTTCCGGTAAGCTTCTTCGCGGGTTGAGTATCTGTGATCACTTCTCTTTCAATTATTTCGTCTCCAACATTTGGAAAGTGTGGGGGTCTCATTCTGTGAAGATTGTAATCAAAGTACTGTAACTGAGTCTCATAACCTTTTATCCAATTCCCTGAAACAATTGCTGGAGCCCAATCTGCTGAATAGAAAGTTTGAGAACCCCTGAAATCAAGTACATGACCATTGGGATTATAGCGATGCCAATGTGCGTAGGGGTCAATTCCCCACCATCCCGTTTGAGCTAAAATTGCTGCGTCAACTCTTAAGTGCTCCGGTGCTGTTCTATGGATAATTATATTATCATGAGCAATTAGCCCAAGAGCATCCGGAGTATAATCTGGGGGTGGCGCAGTTTTATCTGTGATTGGTGGATGAACGTATTCAATATTATTCATGATATAGATATTTTTCTCTGAATATACGGTAACCCTTCCATTAATCTTACCAAAAACCTTGACATTTCCCCTTGCGTATATGACTCCACCAGGTATGGGGTTTCCATTTTCATCTGTCCCTGCATTTTGTGGCATATCAAGAATATAAGCATGTCCATATCCCACCTTAACCTGTATCTTCCCATTCTCAAGAAAATGAAGAGTTACTGTCTTATTGGGGTTATCAAAATAGTAATCAGTGCCGTAAGTTAAGTTTGCAATTTCATTTCCTGCTTCCTGAACCTTTGAAAAATCCATAGATTCCTGCTGTCTTGCATATATCAATACACTATCCACTCCATCATCATAATTGTTATTAAAATTCAAATCAAGGTAGTATTTTTTTTCTGGACCATCATGAACAATTTTCACAGTACTATGAAGTTCTCCTGGATCTTGAACGCCATTTCCATTCTCGTCATACCAGTATGGGGGGTCAATTACTGCTTCGCCATTCACTGAGTTTCCTTTAAATGGCAAAATTTCATGTTCGACTCCATTCTCATCGGTAAATCTAAACCTTCCTGTATGTTGATTGGCATAAGGACCAAACCATATATAATCATAGACATTACCTGATGCATAGATTTCATCCCATATGCTTCCGGAGAAATATATGTTTCCATTTCCTCTAATGGGGCCGTGCAGTTCTTCATCGTAACCAAAACACACTGTATCATTGGTAGCAACAAGATAATCTGAGAAGCTAACATGATCTATAACTGTCTGGGTACTTGACTCCCCGAGAAGTACTTGAATATCCTGGTCAGTATCTGATGCAAAAGGAATAACAAACTCACTCCTTATAGCTCTCTTGGTGAGAGAGAGTTTATAATTTATATTGTTTAGAGCTAACTGACTATTGGTTCCGTCTATATCTATAACATTAATATAGTAGTCCTGTGAATAACCGTTATCGATGTTATATTCACCATCCTTCGGTCTCGGGCAAACAAGTTTTATCTTGTCTTTTATCTGACTATCATAAATATCTTCTGGTATAGATTTGTTAAAACTGTATCCAACGGCAGAGAGAATAACTTTGTAAGTATCTGGTGTTCCGTCACTATCTGAATCTACCTGAATTTGAAAAGCAGTCTTCGCTATTACTCCTTCATATTTTACATTGGTTGTTGGCTGATCAAGATCATAAGGCATAATCACTTTATCTCTTATATCTGGATCGGATAAATCTGGACAGGTACTACTTCCTGTATCAAGACCGCCAAGCTCTCTAACCATCAAGTCAAGCATCCCAAGATCGCTATCATTTGTAGCATTGGGATTAAACAGGTCATCATCTCCTAATAAATAGTATTCCCATTGATTGTAAGCACCTTGAATATCATTTGTGACCTCGTCAACAGCTGTTTCGTTTCCTCCTATCCTCAACTGCTGTAATTTTGCCACAACTGCATCAGTTACTCTAACATTTACAGGCTCTGTAACTTCATTGACTTCGTCACTATCAACCTGTCCGTCTCCATCAGCATCAAGCCACTTAACAGGTTCAAGCTCACCATCACTATCTATATCCTCAAGCCAATCAAAATCAAGGAAATATTTGGCTCTGGTAAGATAGTACTCACCAGAATGGCCTGGGCGTGGATCCTCGAACAGTTCTGGATAATAGTTATAAAGGGCAGGAGTTCCTGTTTCAGGATCTACATCTTCGTCACTAATCAAACCCTGTGCTTTCTCATATCTTTTTAACCAGTACATTCCTATATTGTCTATATGGTAGCTTTGAATGTACCTTATCATTTCCTCCATTCCTGCTTCTGCGGTGGTGGTTGTGGTTTTGGAGAATCTGAGAAGATTCCTTAAGGAGCCCTGTCTATTTGCACTTATCAATGTATATCCAATCATCCCAAAGAGAATGGTGCTTATTATAAACACTGTTATCAAAGCAAAACCTTTACTGTTTTTAAACGCTCCCATTCCTATCACCTCCTTATGGGAGGGCGTTTCTCACGCCAATATTCCCGATAAATATATAATCTTGAGCTTCCTTCCCTTTTCTTAAAATTACCCTGGATATTATTGCAATTTTTATAAGCTGTCCCTGTCTTTTAAAAACTATATTATATATAATTGGTTCAGTTATTGGATTCCCTCCTTCCCAATCTGTTCCATTCCACACATACCTTCTGAGCTCTTTACCTTCTGGAAAATAGGGAATAGAGTAAGCGCTTGAAGCTGCGATTACATACTTAACCATCTCTTCTGTTTCTGGATTCTGGGGATCTGGATGAACAAAAACTATAGAATTCCTTTCTTCTCCATCTGGAAATGAGTTGTCTGGATCATCAGGATCATTAACTTCTGTTGCTTCCCTCAATTCTCTTGATAATCTATCCATCCCTGCCCGCAGGTTATCATTCAGGGCAGTTCTTATATAGTTCTCCATGTTAAATGCTACAATATGCGTATAAATTGGATATAAGCCAACCATAATAATGGCAAAAATTGAAATTGTTATCATCAACTCAATTAATGTAAAACCTTCTTTATGGATCATGATAGGTTATCTCCGTTGATGCAGTTTTAAACTGCCTCCACCCATTTGTAGCTTTTGGATCTCTTATATATATTTTTATATCTGCCTTATATAAAAATTTGTATGGATCATCTTCTGGACCTGGCGCTTCATCTGCCACATACCTTGTTAAATAGATTTCAACTTTAAAATCCTTATAAAATTTTGCAACATCTCCGTAAGAACCAAGGGAGGAGAAACTAAAATCCACATACGGAAATTCATAATCTGGATCACTTGGATTATAAATTGCTGTGTCATAAACACCATCTGCTATGCTGGAATACTTCATCTGCCTTGTCCCCCCATTCCATGGATCAGTAACATCCTCTGATTGTGGTAAAGAATTGTATAGATACTCAAGGTTATCCTTCTCTGTTGCATCAGGAGTTAAGTAAAATGTCCTTCCTCTCAAATCCTCAAGTATGTATGTGGATAAATTATCAGCAAGAAGCTCGAGTTGCCTCTTGTGGCTCTGCCTGTAAAGACCTACCACTGCTCCAAGTGTTGCCATAATTGGAAAAACAAGTATAATTATGGCAACAAGAGCTTCTACAAGTGTAAAACCTTTTTTATTTTTAAATATGTTGAATATTCTCAAATCCCTCACCTTCACAAATGGTTTTTCCTGGGGCGATATCGCCCCAGGAAAAAATAGCACAACTTAATTTTTATAACCCTAAAAACCTGTTATCCTAAGTTATGAGTTTGTTCTTACAATATCGTCGTCACCACGATCATCAGATGTACCATCTGGACCAACAGACCAGAGATACCAAGGTCCTGAATGGCCATCGTCACACTCGTAATAATAAGTATGTCCAGGATTAAATGGATCGTCTGGAATGGAATTAATATAGGAAATTGGTCCAGTTTCACCTGTTGCAGAGGTATGAGAGGAAGTATTGATAGATGCCCCTGAACCTTCCTGCCCACCAGTAAGCTCTGCTTTCACTTCATCTGACATTTCTCCTGCTGTACTCTGCTCAGGATACTGATTCCAATCTACAAAGAATGCCTCCAGTGCTGTTGCGATATTCCTTAAATCCTCCTGTGCTCTTGCCTTCTTTGCCCTAATCTGCATGTTCCTGTAAGCAGGAACTGCAATCAAAGCAAGGATTAAGATGATGGCAATTACTACCATCAACTCAATAAGTGTAAATCCCTTGCCGCTTCTCCACATTGTTCTCACCTCCATTTTCCAAATTTTTGGGCGCCAAAATTCACCCATCCAAAAAAACCTTGACCAAGCCGGTTGCGCCACTCAGCTCCATCTTCTCCCATGGCGCCCAAATTGGGAGAAGATTTCTTCGCCTTCTTGGTCAAATGTATAGATAATAACTGATTTTCTCCTTGGTAATTTAATTTTAGAACACAAACTGTCATTTTGTCAAGGGGTATCACACATTTTTTCTGCCTCTTTTAGAAACCTTCTTCCCTCCTCTGTCTTGCCTCTCTTAATCAATATTATACCTTTTAATCTAAGTCCTTCTTTTTGCCTTCTTAAGGAAAGGGAAAAATCTACCTCTTTCTCGGCAGGATCAACCAGATTAGAATCAATGTATAAGGACGCAAGTGAATATCTCAGGGGAAGAAAATAAGGATTAAACTCAATCTCTATTCTAAAAGCTATCTCACTCTCTTTAAATTTATTAAGATGTTTCAAATCTTTACCAAGAACCCAAAAAACTAAATCTGGTCTATTGTATGTATCTTTTATCTGTAATAATAG
>QMOO01000091.1 GCA_003648245.1 Caldisericota bacterium | reverse complement strand
GGCTATCTTAATCATACCAACCTCCTTTAATTATTTAATTACTTAATTGAATTATAACATAATTAAATAATTACATCAATGGATAATTAAATAATTATTTAATTAATGAATTAAATAGATACTTCTTTTAATCTCCTGTAACCCATGTTAAATATGAAATAGACAAAGAAGAGGGGAACTAGGAGGAAGATAAGAGATAATGGATTTTTGGAAAGAAGAGAGATTGCAAAAAGATTTATTCCCGAGATTACCATTGACGCAACCATATAAATTATACTCCCAGCACTCGAAAGTATTTCTCCATAAGAGGTAGCATCTGGTTTTATGTAAAGTGAGCCAAACCCAACAGACAGAAAAATAAGTTCCAGAGTATTGAGGCAGGAGACAGAGGTAAATCCCACCGTTTTAATGGTCTCTATGCCTCCAAGGTAGTTCACAAAAAAGTTCAGTAACCCTGCCAGGGGAATTAAAAATATTGAGTAGAGGTAAACCTTGGATAGCATGAACTCTTTTAGATTTATTGGAAAAGATTTTAGTAGAAGAAACCCCTTTCCTTCCTTACTTATCTGGATGTAAGGAAAGCGAAGGGAAAGAGAAGAAAGTATAAAGGATATCAAAAGGAAGTTAAACTGAGAGAAGATAGGCTTAAAGTAGGGAAGAAGGGAAAGTTTTGAGAAATTTGCTATGTAAACGAGAACCAGAGCTAAAATCAAAATTACCTCTGACCATTCAGATGGGGTTCTGATAAGAAGGAGAAGGTCTTTTTTTATTATCTCTCCTTTGACAGCTTTAAATAATCTTGAAATAAATAGGTTTCTTACACTCCTTCCTCGCTCTATCCCGGTGCCTTTGTAGAGATTTCTCTTAAGGAGTTTTTCTGTAAGTTTTAATGATAAAAGATAAAAAATCAGGGAAAAGAATAAAAGCTTTGTGGCTTCAATGGAGATTTCTTTCGGCTTCCTTAAAAGAGAGTAAATGAGAAGGTTGGAGATCCATGTTGATGGAAGAATAGAGATTTCCCTCATTTTTAATTTAAGAAGGTAGTTTAAAAGTATATCTTTGAAATTTACTCTGTAGAGAGCCACCGGTTTAAAAAATACGAGCATAAGATAGAGCAGGGAGAAAATAGTTATAAATAGAATTATGAGGAAATTTCTTACCTTTTCTCTTGGAGTTATCTTCAGTATTATGTGAGATATTGTTGTAGAAATGGTAGATACAAGGAGGAAGAAAAGAAATAGAAAAAATGGGAAGAGAAATATATAGAAAGGGTAGTTAAAGTATGAAGCAAGGGAGAGAATTATTGGGAGCAGGAAAAGAATTGATGTCTGTGATGAAGAGATGGTAATTTCAAATATGGTTTTTGAATATATAGAAAAGGGTTTAAGTGGATAGGAGGAGAGAAGTTCTACATCCTTAGATGAGTAGAAAAACTCAATGGAGAGAAAGAGTGATGAAAAAAGTATCAGCACCATGAACATAAGGAAGGTCAGGTTTATAATTCTTGAAAGCAGTATTTCTCCGAAAACAGGAATAGATATAACTTTGTTGAACAGGTATTTTGAGCCATAAAATAGTCCTATAAAGAAAAGGATGTATATTAATAAGAGGATTATCCTCTCCTTTATTTTTAAAAGAAACTCATTCTTTTTTATCTTCGTGTAAAGGAATATCAGGGGATCCATTCCTTGTAACCTCAAAATATATATCTTCAAGTTTTTTCTTCATCTTATCCCTTATAAAAGAAACGCTTTCCTCCATAACAATTCTTCCCTCAGTTATTATTCCAACTCTATCTGCTACCTCCTCTACATTGGGAAGAAGGTGTGTTGAGAGTAAAAACCCTTTCCCTTTTTCTGTCTCCATCTCTATTCCATCTTTAAGCTTTTTTATAGTTAAAGGATCCAAACCCACAGTAGGTTCATCAAAGAGGTATATTTTTGGAGAGCGCATAAAAATAGAGGTAAGGATGAGTCTCTGTTTCAATCCATGTGAATAATTCTTTATAAGGGTATCCATGTAATCTTCCATCTCAAAGTAGGAGACCCACTTTTCAATATCCCCTCTCCCAAAAACCTTCTTCACAAATATTAAAAATTCCATTCCAGTTAGATAAGGGTACAGATAGGGCTGCTCTGGAAGGAAGCCAATTTTTCTCTTATACTCTATGTCATTCTCCTTTACTTCCGATCCACAAACAATAATCTTTCCAGAATCAGAGGGTATAATTCCTGTTATTATCTTCAAAGTTGTGCTTTTACCAGCGCCATTGGGTCCTAAAAGTCCATATACCTCTCCTTCGTTGATATGGAAACTAATCCCCTTAAGAACCATCTTTTTACCAAACGATTTTTTTAAGTTCCTCACCTCAAGAATTGCCATAATTAAATTATATCAGTATGGTTTAAATCTGATAAAATTCTTGTATGGAAAAGAGTGAGCTTAAGAAAATAGTCCTTGATGAAATTGAGAGAAGAAAAGAGGAGATAGTTTCCCTTTGTAGAAGCATATACGAGGAGCCTGAGGAGGGTTTCAGGGAGTTTAAGACAAAAGAGAAGCTAAAGAGTTTCTTTGCAAAGGAAAACATACCCTATGAGGAATTTTCCATAACAGGGATAAAAGGAAAAATATCAGGAAAAGGTGATATAAACATAGGAATCTTTTCAGAGATGGATGCCCTTTTTAATCCTTCACATCCAGACAGCAAGAATGGACTTGTTCACGCATGCGGACATTTTGCACAGATTGGTTATCTTCTGGGAGTTGCTCTGGGTATTAACAGAATTAAGGAGCATCTTTCTGGAAACATCTTTCTCTTTGGAACCCCTGCTGAAGAGTTTATAGATCTCTCGTTCAGAGAGAAACTAAAAAATGAGGGGAAAATAAGATTTTTTGGTGGAAAGCAGGAGATGATAAGAGAAGGAGTTATAAAAGATGTTCATATTGGTATAATGGCACACGGTGATTCATCCTACAGCGGAAGATACTTCACTATAAGATACAGAACCAATGGCTTTATATCCAAGATGATAAAGTTTAAAGGAAAACCATCTCACGCAGGAGCAGAGCCAGAGAAGGGAGTAAATGCTCTTCACATAATGACCCTCTCCATAAATGCAATAAATATGCTCAGGGAAAGATTTAAGGATAAAGAACACATAAGAGTTCACTATATAAGTACAAAAGGGGGAGACAGCGTGAATATTATCCCTGATGATGTTCGTATGGAGATGTATGTAAGAGGTTCAAGTATTGATGCAATCTTATCCGTGGATAAACTTGTGGATAGAGCAATTGTTGGATCCTCCTATGCTCTTAATGGTGATGTAACTATAAAAACCATTCCCGGTTATCTTCCACTTATTCAGAATGATTGTCTCTCAGAGATTTTCAAAAAGAATGCAGAGGAATTTGGAATTGAGGTTAAAGAAAGAGATTTTAGCGGTGCATCTACTGATATGGGAGATGTTTCTCATCTTATACCTGTTATACATCCCTCTTTTTCCGGGTTTTCCGGGGATTTTCACGGAGATAACTTTAAGATGGTGGACGAAGAGATGGCTCTTATAATTCCAGCAAAGGTTATAGCCATGACACTAATTGATCTTCTTTATGATGGTGCAAAAAATGCAAAGAAGATACTGGATAGTTTTACACCACTACTTACAAGGGAAAGATACCTTTCTCTTATGAATGGACTTGAAAGAGAAACTACTCTTTCTTCTGAGATTCATCCTAAAAGTGATGGATAAAAAAGTTTTTTGCCCTTTTTCTTTTTTATTTCGTCCCACCGGGTGAGTATTTTCACTGCAAGGTTGGCAACCTGTATTGCTCTCTCCTCTCCCACATATGCAAACTCATTGGTTACTCTATTGGCTATAACCACACATACAGCTCCTGCCCTCAATTTGTATATTGAGGAAAGCACGAAAAGTGTTGATGCTTCCATTTCAAAATTTGTGACATTTGCTGCCTTCATATCATGATATATATCTTTAGCAAAGGATGGAATGTATCCATTCATTCCCGGTCTTCCCTGACCTACATAGAAGGAGTCTGTGGAAGCTGTGATACCAAGATGGTATCTAAAGCCGAGCTCCTCTGCTGCTTGAATTAGGGCGAGGGTTACTTCGTATGAGGCAAAGGCTGGATACTCCCCCCTAACATATTGGTGAGTTGTTCCTTCAAGTCTTACTGCTGCTTGGTCGATTATTATATCTCCAAGCCCAATTCCTTCCTGAATAGCACCTGTGGTTCCCACCCTTATAAATGTATGTGCACCAATTCTTGCAGCCTCTTCTATTGCTATGGCAAGAGATGGGCCACCAATTCCAGTGGATAGTGCTGATATGGGGACACCCTTGTATTTTCCAGTGGCAGATTTGTACTCTCTGTGAAAAGCCATTATTTTTCCCTCATCCCATGTCTTTAGAATTCTATCGACCCTCCCGGGGTCTCCTGGTGTTAGTACATAAGGAGCCAGATCCCCTGGTTTTAAATCAATATGATATTGTTTTCCCTCACCTGTCTCAGGTCTCTCTGCTGATTTAAATTTATCCTCCATTTATTACCTCCTTAAACAGCTTTTTCTTTATATTTACAAAAGCTTTTATAGTAGATTTCCACATTCCTTCATCTATATTATAGTTTGAATATCTGGAAATGACAAAATTTTCTGTAATTAATTCCATCTCTTTTGAGATGATGGGTTTTTCTTTAAGCACCTTCTCCTTGTATTCCAGAGGGGTTTCATAGAGATTTTTTCCAACAATCACCCTTAACTTATGTATAAGTAATTTGTAGAGTTTAATTATTCTTTCTCTTGGATTACCTGATAGACTCTCCTCTGCCTCCCCTGACGGAGTCACCCTGAATTCATCAGCTGCAGCGCTTTTTCTTGCGCTCTTTTCTCCAAAGGTTTCTTTGTACAGGTGAAGAATGAAGATTATTATCATTATAGAGGCAAGAATAGATACTATGAATATTGAAGTTACCACAAAGAT
>QMOO01000090.1 GCA_003648245.1 Caldisericota bacterium | reverse complement strand
TTCTCTGCTTTTTAAGACAGAATAAAATCTCATTATTGCCCCCATTTATCTTTATTTGCAGAAGCATCAACTAAACCTGTTCCTGAACCAATTAAACTTATTGACTTTCCTGAATTATCACACGCCACATTAACTCCTTCTTCTTCCGGGTCAGCAGATGCTGAAGCGTAAATAATATGATTTTCGTTTATCCAGACAACATTCCCATCAAGATATAAAACATTTATTCCATACTGGTGATTGCCAAACGATTGTCCATTTTTATAAACACCATTATCACTTATTACAGGAACAGGAGCAGAGCAATCATTGCTTGTTGTAAGACCAAAAACAAAAGAATAGGACTTATTCCAGTTAGAACCTGTGATTGTCTTCGGAGCAAGATAGTTTCTGTTTATACTTGAGGGACACCAGAAAATTTTGGCTGATTTTATATATTTCTGATAAATACATTTGTCAGTATCTCCATATAGTGCATCTGGTCTATCAGGAAATCTCTCAAAATAATCCTCTGCATACATTTCATAAGCAAGAGAAAACTGCCTTAAGTTACTCATACAGGTAGTTCTTCTGGCTCTCTCCCTTGCAGCAGATAGTGCAGGTAAAAGTAAAGCAGCAAGCATTGCTATAATTGCTATAACAACAAGAAGTTCAATAAGCGTAAAGCCATTTTTTTTCATATATAACCTCCTATAAATTATTTAACTCCCGGGACCACCTGATAAACTCATTGCAAGTTTTATTAGCGGCATAAACAGGGAAATAACTATAAAACCAACAATCCCTCCCATAAATACAATAAGGAGTGGTTCAAGCATAGAAGTCATAGCAGCCACTGCTGCATCAACTTCTGCTTCGTATGCATCTGCAACCTTTTCAAGCATAGCATCCATAGCCCCTGTTTCTTCTCCAACAGCAATCATATTCGTTACCATAGGAGGGAAAACTTTTGTTCTCATCATAGGAGATGATATCCCTTCTCCTTCCCTTACTCTGTTTCTTACCTCATTAATTCCTTTTGCAATAACATCATTCCCAACTGTGTCTCTTACTATCTGCAGTGATTGTAAAATTGGGACACCACTTGTTATAAGAGTGGCAAAAGTTCTTGCAAATCTTGCAATAATTGTTTTTGAAACAACCGGTCCAAAAATTGGTATTTTCATTTTTCCCATATCTATCCAGTATTTTGTAAACTTTATTTTGGTAAGGATTTTATAAAAAATTACCATCGCAACAACAAAAATAATTATCAGATAAAATTTCTGGGTAAAAAGTTTTGAAAGTTTTATAAGTAATTTTGTTGGACCTGGTAATTCTCCTGCTTCCATATCTTCAAATATCTTAACAAATGTCGGAACAATTTTTGTCATAATAAATGTCAATATTCCAGAAGCAACCACAACTATAACAACAGGATATGCCATTGCTGACTTTATTTTACCTTTCAGTTTTGCTTCCTTTTCCATAAATTCAGCCAGACGCTTCAGAACAATCTCAAGTGCTCCACCTGCTTCTCCTGCTTTTATCATAGCAACATAAATTTTAGGGAAACTACCTGGATGTTTGGCAAGTGCTTCTGAAAATAAAGCTCCACTTTCAATATCGTCTGCTACTTTCCCGAGAACAATGGAAGCCCCGCCTTTTCTCTGTTCTTTCAAAACTCTCAATGACCTTAAAAGTGGGAGTCCAGAACCAATAAGAGTTGCTAATTGCCTTGTAATAATCATTAACTCTTTACTTTTAATTTTGGCTGGACCAAAGGAAAGGCTTATTTCCATCCCCTTGCCTTTCCCTTTTGCTTTCCCTTTTTCTTTTTTGGCGGAGGGCTTTCCTCTGGCAACAACAGTTCCTTTTGCAGGAGCAACATTCGTAACATAATATCCCATACCTTTTAATTTCGCTACTGCTTCCTGTAAGTGCCCTGCTTCAATAGTTCCTGTTAAGTTGTTTCCTGAAGGGTCAATTGCATTATATTGAAAATGAGCCATTTTCCCTCCTTAATATCCATGAATTTCTTTTGCTACTTCCTCTATAGTAGTTATACCTTTTTTTATCTTTTCAAGTGCATCATCAAGCATTGTTTTCATACCACAACTTTTTATTGCAACTTCCCTTATCTCTCCAAGAGGCCTTCTTTCTGCAACTGCTCTCCAGAACTCTTCATTTGGCAAAAGTATTTCAAAAATACCTGTCCTTCCTTTATATCCACCTCTGCAAAATGGACATCCCTTTGCCTTATAAAATTTCATTCCTCTTTTTTCCGCTTCTTCTTCTGTTAGTCCGACTTCCAGAAGTTCTATTTTAGTTGGTTTATATTCATATTTACATCTTGGACATAAAACTCTTACAAGTCGCTGGGCTATAACTGCTTCAATTGTAGAAGCAAGTAAAAATGGCTCAACATTCATATCTATAAGTCGCATAATTGTTGTTGGAGCATCATTTGTATGTAATGTGCTTAAAACAAGGTGTCCTGTAAGTGATGATTGAATAGCCATCTGTGCTGTCTCAAAATCTCTTACTTCTCCAACAAGTATTATATCAGGGTCCTGTCTTAAAATACTTCTTAAACATCTGGCAAAATTTAGCCCGATATTTTCTCTTATAGGAACCTGAATTGCTCCATCAAGCATATATTCAACAGGGTCTTCAGTTGTAATTACTTTCACATCAGGAGTGTTTATTTTTCTCAAAATAGCGTAAAGAGTTGTTGTTTTTCCACAACCAGTTGGTCCTGTGGCAAGTATTATTCCATGTGGTTTATGAATAATCTTTTCAACTATTTTCATATCTTCTTCAAGAAGTCCAAGATTTTCAAGTTCAAAAATTGTTTTTCCTCTATCCAGAACTCTTACTGCTAAACATTCTCCAAAAACAGTAGGCACTGTATTAACACGAAGGTCAACTGCTCTACCCATAACTGAAAGTTCAATTCTACCATCCTGGGGGAGACGTCTTTCTGCTATATCCATCCCTGCCATAATTTTAAATCTGCAGAAAAGAGCAAAAGCAAGCCCTTTCGGTGGATGGACAAGGTCATATAAAACTCCATCAACTCTGTATCTTACTCTGAAATCATCTTCAAATGGCTCTAAATGAAGGTCAGAAGCATTATCTCTTACTGTCTGTAAGAGTATAAGATCAAATAGTTTTACAACAGGTGGCAAAGATGCGATTTCCTCAAGTGAAGTAATTGTTGCATATTCTCCCTGAGAAGCAATTGCATTTAATTCTTCCATTTCTTCAATATCCTGAGCAAGCCATTTTATAAGATCATCTATTGTTTCAATTTCTTTACCATAATATGTTTCAAGTGCTTCCTTTATATCATCTTCATCAGCAAGGACCATTTTGGTTTTATACCCGAGAATAAATGATATATCATCCTGGATTTTCAAACTCAATGTATCTCCAACTGCTAAAGTTAAAGTATCTTTTTCAAGTTTTATAGGCATAACATTGTATGTTTTTGCAAGAGCAGAAGGAAATGCCTCAACTGCTTTTCTATCTATGACAGTATTTTTCAGGTCAATTATTTCAACACCATGTTGAATACTCAATATTCTCTTGAGGTCTTTCTCATCAACAAACCCAAGGTCAACAAGAATTCTTCCAAGAAAATGACCTGTTTCTCTCTGTTTTGCAAGAGCAATTTTCAATTGCTCCTCTGTTATTATCCCTTCTTCAATTAACATCTGCCCTAAAAGTTTTTTCCCTGCCATTTTCTCACTCTGTTTTTACACCTTCAATACCTTCTCTTCTACCTGCTTCAGCAGCCATTGCTTCATCAATAATACCTTCAGCAATAAGTTGTGCCTTTACTGATTCAGGGTCATAAGAATAAACCAAAACATCATCAAATCCAATTTTTCCCTGCTTGAAAAGATTTATAAGAAAAGAATCCATTGTAACCATTCCCCATTTTGCTCCTGTTTGAATTTCAGAAACAATTCTGTATGTTTTCCTTTCTCTTATTAAATTCTGGATTGATGGTGTGGCAACCATAACCTCAAAAGCAGCAACTCTTCCTTGTTTATCCACTCTCTTTAAAAGGACCTGTGAAATAATTGCAAGAATGGATACAGAAAGCATAACCCTTATCTGTTCCTGTTGTGCAACAGGAAAAACATTTACAATTCTATCAACTGTTCTTGCTGCTCCTGTTGTATGTAAAGTAGCAAGAACAATATGACCTGTTTCTGCCGCTGTAATTGCTGCTTCAATTGTTTCAAGGTCTCTCATTTCCCCAACAAGAAATACATCTGGGTCCTGCCTTAATCCTCTTCTCAATGCTTCTGCAAAAGTAGGGACATCAACACCAAGTTCCCTCTGTGTTATAATTGACCTTTTATGAGTATGGTAATATTCAATAGGGTCTTCAATTGTTATTATATGCTTTTCAAGATTTGTATTCATCCAGTCAATCATAGATGCCAGTGTTGTTGTTTTTCCACTCCCTGTCGGTCCTGTTACAAGGATAAGTCCTCTTGGCCTTGTTAATAGATATCTCATTGTTCTCTCTTCAAGACCTATCTGCTGGAAGGTTAAAAACTGGTAGGGGATTAACCTTAAAGCCATTGCAATATCTCCCCTTTCTTTAAATACACTGACTCTAAATCTTGCAAGGTCCTTAAAAGCAAATCCAAAATCAGTTCCTCCAACTTTCTGTAATTCTTCCTGGTGCTCTCTTGAAGTTATTGCTTTCATATAATTTACCGTATCTTCAGAAGTTAATGGTTCACTATCTGCCTTTACAAGCCCACCATGAAGTCGCATCATCGGAGGAAGTCCAACATTTAAATGAAGGTCTGATGCATTTTCTTTAACAACAATCTCAAGTAATTCCTCAATCCTCTTAGGCATCTATTACCTCCCCAACAACTGATTCAACTTCTTCAAGAGTTGTTATTCCCATTTTAACTTTTTCAATCCCATCTTCATACATTGTTCTCATTCCTGCTCTTCTTGCCGCTTCTCTCAAAATCGCAGCATCAACTCTCTTTAATGTCAGTTCTCTCAAC
>QMOO01000089.1 GCA_003648245.1 Caldisericota bacterium | reverse complement strand
ATAATAAAGAGTTTTTTTTGGTTTACAATGAGTTCTCTTTTTCTTCTCAGTATATTTCTCTTATATTCATCATCGGCAATTAAAAAGTCAACTACTGTATTATTTTTATGAACAACCCTTTCAATCTCTGCATTCTCAAAAATCATAGGTTTATCATGAACAAAAATAAAATCGCTATTACTTTTTAAATCTTTCAAAAATTTATCAAAGTCTTCAACCTCTATTATAAAATCAAGATCATAAGTGGCTCTTGGCTCAAATATGACACTATAAGCAAGTCCACCTATTAATGCAAAGTTATAATTCTTTAAGATTAAAAAATCTGATATACTAAGTAAAATTCCTAATAATGAGCTCTTTCTATTTTCCATCTGTTAATTATTTCTTCAATCTCAGTTTTTGAAAGTTCTGGATGCTTGGATTTTATATATGCCTTCTTAAGTTCCAGTATCAATTCATTTAATTCTTCTACTTTTTTAATTCTCTCAACAAAAATTTTCTCCTCCATTCTCATCCTTCTTCCTTAGGATAGATTATTGTAACTTTTTTCTCTCTTCCATCCCAGAGAACTTCAGAACCAAGTCCTTCCGAGACAAATCTAATTGGAACCATGACTCTTCCTGGTGGAACGAGAAGGGGTGGTGAATCCATTGTTTGAGGAATATTGTTTATAAAGTACCTTACCTTTCCAACCCACATCTCCACAACTGTATCGTAAAGCTGGAATGTTACCCTTTTATCCGTTTGATCCCAGAACACGTAAGCTCCGAGGCTCTCTGTAACAAATCTTACTGGAACATATGTCCTTCCATTCTTTATGAATGGAGATACATCCATCTTAACAGTTTCACCATTTACCTTTGCCTCTTTCTTTCCAATCCAGAGGATTATTGTTTTCTTTTCTACTCTGTAAACCACTCTTTTAACAACACTTTCATTTCCTGCCTTATCTACTGCTTTAAACTCTATCCTGTTGTATCCAAAGTTTAATGGAATTTCGACAAGGAACTTTCCTTCCTTTGAAATCTCAATCTTCTTACCATCAACAAAAAGAGAACTTCCCTTTTCAACTTCACCACTAATCTTTATCCTATCCTCTGATACCTTATACTTTAAGGGGAGATTTACCCATAAATAGGGAGGGGTTAAATCACAAATTATTGAAAGAAACACTTTTTTTTCATTTCCAGATTCATCCACTGCCTTTATCTCAAAAACATTCATACCTTCTTTAAGTTTCATGTAAATGGTGAAGTTGCCCTCTCTATCCACTTCTATTTCTTTCCCTTCAAAAAATACCCTTGCTCCTATTTCTGTAGTTCCATCCACTTTTATGTTCTTTTTGTTTGTTATAAATCCATCTGGTATTGAAAATTTAAGATCTGGTGGGATGGTATCCATCTTTATTGAAAAAGTAATCTGGATTTCAGCATAACCTGATAATGAGAAAATCTTTATTTTTTCCTCATAAGTTTTACCTTCAACAAGATTTGATGTATCTATTACTCCTCTTATTCTCTCCTCTCCGTCAAATTCATATTTTGAAAGAGAGATGAATTCTTCCGCTTCAATCCTTCCTTTCTTCCCCTCCACATTAAACTCAAATTCTATCTTCTTTCCTCTATCCACCTCTCCAAAGTCAAACTTGTCTGGTGACACCTTTAAATGATCAAGGGTTATCACCTGAACTCTATGGTTGAATGTATCAGCAACAAAGAGTTTTCCATCACTGTAAAATATTCCGCCCGGTTTAAGAAACTTTAAAGTATCTCTCTTGTAAAAATCTTTACTGAATTCAGTTTCGTTGAAATTACTCATGGGTCCACCGTTTTCTCCAATGGATCTTGTATATTCGCCATCAAAGTTAAAGAAATCTATTCTCCCACCTTCGTTAAGCACAGCTATCTCTTTAGAATCAATTAATGCAACGGAAACCGGGGTTTTCAAAACTCCCTTACCAAAAGTCTTTAAAAAACTCCCCTTCTTTGTGAATACCTCCACCCTATCCCCTGCACTATCACATACAAAAACCATATCCATCTCATCGCTCACTGTAATTCCTCGTGGACCAATACCTGTTATACCTAATTTTTGAGCTGAAAAATCTCCCTTCTTTGTAAACTTTCCATCTCCTGAACCAATGCCCCCAAACTGGTAAAGGAATTTTCCGTCTTTATCAAACACCTGAACCCTGCATGTTGAATCTGTTACATAATATCTCTTATCGGAGTCTGTTGTGATAGAAAGAGGATAAATAAACTTGCCTTTACCGCCACCATATCTTCCAAATGTCTTAAGAAACTTTCCATCTTTATCATAAACCTCAACTACATGACTTCCAGTATCTAAAACTGCGATTTCATCATCTTTATTCACACAAATTCCAAGAGGATACTGAAGTTTTCCAGGTGCCCGTCCATACTCAGAGATCTTTTTTATAAAATTCCCGTCCTTATCAAATATGGATATAGATGAAGTTCCGGAATTTGCAACAGCAATGCTTCCATCTGATAGTAAACTTATGCTTTGAGGAAAATAGGTAGGCGAATCAGGTTCTTCCCCTATAACCTTAATTACCTTTCCGTCATAACTTATAAGGTTTACTACGTCATCCTCAATAGATGTCAAAAGCATTGCTCCTTTAAATGGATAAATTCCGGATGGTAAGTGCCATTTATCACCAATGGTTCTTAAATACTTCCCTTCAGGAGAAAACACTTGAATTTTCCCACTATCCCTTTCAGTAATCCATATATTCCCCTCCTTATCGAAGGTAAGATGGGTTGGGTAGTAGTCCAACTCAAAATCATAAAGATACTCACCAGAGGTTGAAAGAACCTGAACTCTCGAGTTTCCAGAATCAAGTATAAAGACTTTTTCATCTTTTATAATAATGTCATTGGGGTCTTTGAACTGCTTTTTACCCTCTCCCTCTTTTCCAATCTTCATTTTAAAGTCTCCAAAGAGAGAAAATACCTTTATTGTCCCATCAGCTTTATCTGTAACCCAGAGTTTCTGATTTTCATCTATGGCACATGCAGTGGGTTTCATATCTTTAAAAGATATAAACCAGCCAGCAAACTCCCCATTCTCCTTGAATATCTTAATCTTACCTGATTCAGTATCACATACATATATAAATCCCTCAGAATCAACATATATAGAGTTGGGAGTAATGAAGGAAGATATAGAATCCCCAAAACCACCAAAGCCTCTTATAAAATTAAAATTCTCATCGAGCTCAACAATTCTAAAGTGGAGCGAATCAAGAATAAATATTTTATCATTAGAAACTTTCACATCTGTCGGTTTGTAAAGATTAAAACTTCCTGGCCCATACACTATTACTTTGACATTCTCTTCTCCCTCAAGAGAAAGACCCGGCGTAAAGGAAACTATCGAAACCACAATAAGTAATATTAGAATTTTTCTCATGGTTTAATTGTATCAAATGGAGAAAAGAAATCTTCAATCCTCTTTGCAATTACTACATAAGAGGATATATTTTTTCCAACGAAAACCTTCTCATAAAATGGAGGTTTAAAACCAACTTTTTCAAGCAATCCCACGGTAGCCATAACATCTGCCTTCTTTAAAAGTTTGACAATAAATTCGTTGAGAAGTTTCATCTCTTTGTCAAAAAGCAAGTAGAGTTTACCATCTTCCTTTAATAGTCTGTATGAAAGGGAAAGTCTGGTGATATTCCTCTCCTTTCTTATGTCTGGAGAAACCCAGACAATTTTTGTAAAAACATTTGACGGTAATTTCTCAATACTGCTCTCTTTTATGGGAATCACTCTTTTTAAGAAACCGAAATCAAAGAGTTTCTTTTTTAATTCTTTTATCTTCCCTTTTCTTGTTACTAAAACCTTTCCCCCATCACCTATCTTTTCACCAAGTCTAAAAAGGGAAGTTTCATCAGAGAAGTTTATACAAAGTATCCAGTCTTTTTTGTCTATGAGCTCATTGTTTAAAAATAGATTCTCGAGGTTTTCATGTTTCTCATATTCATTCATACCCTAAGGCATATCCTTGGGACCTTCCATCCTCACTCTGCCTGTGGCTGGAGTTACAATAAGCTCGACAATTCTCGGTTTACCGTTTGTTCCTATAACAGCCTTTGACATGATTCTTATAGTACCACCAGAACATGGATTTCCCCATTCATTGAAGGTAAGAACTGCATAATAGTCTGGAGGTGAAGATGAAGGAGAACAACCAGTTCCTAAATCTACAGATGCTGGAGCAGTGTATCCAAAATGCCACAAAAACCCAATTCCCTTAGAGAAATGTCTCACCACAATATTTGGAAATTCCCTCGGATGATTAATTATGTATACTATGTCATAGCCATCATTGTTTGCTTCCTGTATTGCACCTTCTTTCTTTTCCCATACATAAACATTGTTTAACTCCTGCTGGGAAGTATTTTTTACATAGAACCTCATTTGAAGAATCTCGAGTTGTGATTTAGCCCTCTCTCTTATTTCTGTAATGTCATTTGCAATCTGCCATGCATCATTTTTAAGCCTTTGCCTCTGGATAATTTTAGGCGAAAGATACAGGAACCCACCAGCAATAATAATCGCTATCGTAACTGTTACTATCAATTCAATTAATGTAAAACCTTTATTTTCTTTCATTATCACCTCTTCTTATTTATTATGGTGGTACTTCTATAGTATACCAATCTGGCACCTCATAAAACTTACCTCCAAGATAAGTCTTTGTTGGTATACCACCTGTGTAAGTATCGTGATAAACTACAATATATTTATGCCAACCCCACTCGTAGGCTTGAAGAACATAATTCTTACCAGAAGCACTTCCATACCTATAAGTATTAAGTTCATAATTCCAGGGGCTTTCGTAATTTTGAGCAAAAGGATTGGTAACTTCTGATAATCCCACTGCACCAAAATAATCTATTCCCCCTTTCTCACCAGTTGTAGTAGTGTGGGATACAGTGTTTACTGTAGCATTTGGTCCACCTGTTATCTCCTGATAAAATGGTGTTTCCATAACTGAAACAAGGTTAGAACCTCCT
>QMOO01000088.1 GCA_003648245.1 Caldisericota bacterium | reverse complement strand
AGGAGCAATTTCTTTGAGAATTTAGCAGCCATTTTTAAATTCTCACCAAACCTGAATATGGATACAGAGAAAGAAGGAACTTCATTTAGTATTGCTTCTATACTTCCTGAAACTGTACCTGAATAAGAGATATCATCTCCAACATTTGGTAGTTCATTAATTCCAGAGATTACAAAATCCATATCCTTTACGATAACATCTTTTGCAAGGATCACACAATCTGCTGTGGAACCATTTGTGGAGAAAGCTTTAACCCCTTTGACTCCAATATCCACTTCATTTATCCTCAGAGGTTTGTGGGTTGTTATTGAATGACCTCCTGCGCTCCTCTGCTTTTCAGGGGCAACGATATAAACTTCAAATGGAAGTTCAGCGATTGCCTTTGCCAGAACTTTTATTCCTAAAGAATCTATCCCATCATCATTGGTTATAACTATCTTCAATTCTTTCCTCCTTCAATAGATCTTTTAACATTATATGAAAACTGCTTTCGATAGTTCTCTTTGCATTAAAAACATATATACCACAACTTACCCTATAAAATCCAGTGTTAAGTTTAACTGGATTGAAATCCCTCCTAATTCTTCTTAAAAGGAACCCCAGATTGTCAATAATGTTTCTCTTTATATTGAGGGTAGTATCTATAAACATTAAAGAGACAAAGGGCTTAACAGCATCTATTCTTTTAATGAAATTCTCAACCTCTTCAATGGATACATTGTTGGGAGGGGAGGATTTAGTTTCAATGTAGGATAGATTTCCAAAGAGAAGAAAGAATATATCAAAGTCTCCTCCCCCAGCAATATCTTTTATCTTTACTCCGTTTACAGAAGGGATGGCAAACTCTCTTATAAGTATTTTAGAGACAAACCATTCAAGAGTATCCCCGAAATTATCAATATGGGAAAACCTGAATATATAGCCAGTTTCTTTTAACTCAACTATTTCAAACTTAACCAAAAGTTTTAGATACTTTTCTACAGCTTCTTCACCCCACCTCTCTTTGAGTTTTTTAATTCCCCTTTTATCTACTATTTTAAGTTTTGCAATATCTGAAATGATTCTTCTCATATAATAGCTTTTTAGATGGTTTAAATAGTCTTCTACAAATTCTCTCTTTCCTGGAAGAATTATCTTTTTTTCCTTTTTACCTATGACGCTAAACCCTTTCTGTTTCAAAATTCTGTAGATTAACTTTTCCTCAAAGTCTGGATCAATATAAGATAGAATAAGAGATAAGTTTCTCTTTATATTGGCTATCTCAATTTTTAAATTCTTTATTTCTTCCTCAATGTTCTTCATCCTAATTGATTTTATCACAAGTAATCTTGACAGAGAGAAAATTTTAGGCAATATTAAAAAAGAACTAAGAGAGGAAGGGGTGACAGGATGAACTTAAAAGGTAGAGATGTTTTATCTCTTTATGATTTTACAAGAGAAGAGATTGAAGAATTTTTAAGAGCCACCGAGGTTTTAAAGATAAGGTCAAAGATGGGAGAGATTATTCCTATTCTTGCAGGTAAAAAGCTGGGAATGCTTTTTGAAAAGCCATCCACAAGAACAAGAATTTCCTTTGAAGTGGCTATGTATGAACTTGGCGGTTATGCCCTTTATCTTTCTTCGAGGGATTTGCAGCTAAGAAGAGGCGAAACAATTGGTGATACAGCAAGAGTTTTATCAAGATACCTTGATGGCATTATGGCAAGAGTATACTCACATAAGGATCTCGTGGACCTTGCTAAATTTGCAAGTATACCAGTCATAAATGGCTTATCTGATAAATTTCATCCCTGTCAAATACTGGGAGATTTATTCACCATAAAGGAGAAGAAAGGAGATTTGAAAGGTCTTAAACTTGCATATGTCGGAGATGGAAACAATATTTGTCATTCCTTAATGCTTGGCGGAGCAAAGATGGGAATGAGAGTTTTTGTTGTAAGTCCCAAGGAGTTAAGACCAGATGAGGAGATTACACAATGGGCAATGGAGGATGCAAAGAGATACGGTGGAGAGATTGTTCTTACAGATGATCCAGTAGAAGGAGTAAGGGATGCAGACATCATATATACAGATGTCTGGGTTTCCATGGGTCAGGAAGGAGAAGAGGAGAGGAAGAAGAGCATTTTAAAGAGATATCAGGTGAACAGAGAGCTTGTGAAACACGCCAAGAAGAATTTTATATTTATGCACTGTTTACCTGCTCATAGAGGAGAGGAAGTAACTGATGAGATTATAGATGGAGAGAATTCTGTAGTCTTTGATCAGGCAGAAAACCGCCTTCATGTAGAGAAAGGGATTTTGTCTCTTGTGCTATGATCTTTGGAAAGAAAGAGTGGATAATAGCTATAATTGTTTCCTTTGCTATAGGATTTACTCTTGGTTATCATAGCCGTTACAGGGGGATAAATACTGAAAATAAAGAAGAGATAACTATTGAAACCGAGAACAAAATATATGTGCATGTAGCAGGAGAGGTTAGAAATCCTGGAGTTTACGAAATGTCTCTGGGAGATAGAGTTTTTCATGCCATTGAAAAAGCAGGTGGTGCCACAGAGGATGCTGATCTTGATTCTATAAACCTCGCAGAAAAGTTAAAGGATGGAGAGAAGATAATTGTTTACAATAAAGAGATGCTTAATTCAAATGTTGATGTTTCAGAGAAAGCTATTTCTGAAAATCAAAAGATGTATTTTAAATCACAGAGTAATCTAATAAACATAAATACTGCATCCAGAGAGGAGCTTGAGACACTTCCGGGAATTGGAGAGGTTCTGGCTCAAAGAATTATAGATTATAGGAGAACCAATGGCTATTTTAAGAGTATAGAAGAAATAAAAGAGGTTTCAGGGATAGGGGAGAAGAAATTTGAAGCGATAAAGGATTTGATAACTGTAGGTCCTTGAGAAAGCTTTTTCCAGTAATATTTATTTTCTTCCTTATTTCTCTCTTCTCCCTGAAGTTTCTCTTCTTGCTTCCCATTGTTTTTATACCTCTTTTCTTCGTAAGAAGGAAAGATTTCATACTCTTTTTTATTATTTTTATAACTATTGGCATAATAAGAAGTGGCTTTTTTGCATTCCCTTCATTTGAAAACCCTGAGACAGATACACTTATGGGCAAAGTGGTGTCTTTTGAAAAAAGAACTTCACTGGAGATAAAAACAGAGTATGGAAGAGTAACTGTATACAAAAATAGAATTTATGATTTAAAACCTTTTGATGAAGTGGAAGTGAGGGGAGAGTTTATAAACGATTTTGGAGGGAATCCTGGTGAGGAGTCTTTCATACTATATTCAATTTCTAAAAACTCAATTTTGAAATTCTATGCAAAGGATATTAGAGTAAGAAAAAGGAATGATAGTATTATCTCCAGGATAAGGAACAGAATAAATAGCAATCTAAATTTACTTCCAGAGAAGTATTCTTTTGTTAGAGGAATATTTATGGGTGGGGGGAGTATAGAGAGGGAAATAAAAGAAAAGTTTAAATATGCTGGTGTTATGCATCTTCTTGCTGTTTCTGGACTTCATTTGTCAATACTATCCATGTTCCTCTCTTTTATATTTCCACCTATTTTGGTGGTGGTAATTTTATTTCTCTATCTTAGTTTAATTCTGTTTCCTGTTTCTGCAGTGAGAGCTTTTATAATGATATCTGTTTACTTGATAGGAAAAAGTTTTTACAGGGATGTGGATACAGTAAACTCTTTGTTGTTTGGAGCTATGATTATATTATTTATAAATCCCTTATCAATAATATCTCCCTCTTTCTTATTAACATTTCTTGCCACCTTTTCAATAATTTCAATAATGTCAAGTGTAAGGAGTAGATTGAAGCAGTTATTACTTGTTTCACCTGTCTCTCTTTTTGGAGTCTTCCCTGTTAGTATCTACTATTTTCCAATCTTTTCATTAATCTTCTTTATATCAAACATAGTGACTTCGCCAATCTTTACACTCTTTCTTCCAATAACTTTTGTTATTACCCTTCTTTCACTCATTGATAAAAACTTTATCTTTTTGATTGAGTTTCCTGCAGATATCTTTATTAAGGTTGTAGATTTTTTCTCAAAAACTCCCATTTCCTATATTGGAATTAAGAAACCCCACCTTTCATTTATAGTATCTTACCTTCTTCTCTTTTTAATCGTTGTGTTAAGAAAAAATTGGAACATCAGGATAAGCTTTGAAAAGGTAATTTTTGTTTTTCTTATTGTAGTGATCACTTTCTCTTTTATCTATCCATACTATGTTGAAAGAAATACCTTGAAGGTTGTATTTTTTGATGTGGGAGAGGGAGACTCTATTTTTCTGAAGCTTCCTTCTGGTAAAACCATACTTATAGATGGAGGTGGAACTTTAAACGATAGAAAGGTAAGTCCAGGAGAGAGGGTATTAGATTCTTTGAAAAGAATGGGGATAAACAGACTTGATATGATGATATTCACCCACGAGGATGCAGATCACATTGAGGGTCTATTCCATGTAATAGATAAGGAGCTCGTTAAATCAATATACGGTCCCCATGTTTCATTAAGGGAAATTGGAAGGAGACTAATAATCATTGGGAAAGAGAAGGGAGTAAGGTTTTTTCCTCTTAAGCGTGGAGATATTTTAAATTTAGATAAGGATACAAAACTCTATGTACTAAACCCTGTTGAGGACGGAAAGAATTATGGTAGAGCCAATGATAATAACAACTCCCTATTTCTTGTACTAAGACATAAAGAGTTTTCTCTCGTGCTGTCAGGGGATGTGGAAAAAGAAGGATTGAATGAGATTTGTGAGGTATTTCCTGAATTGATAACAAATGTTAATGTGTATAAGGTTTCGCATCACGGAAGTAGATTTTCCCTCTCAGAGGAATTTTTTAATCTTATGTCACCAGAAGTATCTGTTGTTTCTGTTGGTCCAAATAGGTTTGGACACCCATCCCAATCAATAATTGATTCTCTGATAAAAGTAGGTTCAAAAGTTTATAGAACAGATTTAGATGGTGCAATTGAGTTAATGGTATATGAAGAAAAAATGATAATTAGAAGATATAATTT
>QMOO01000087.1 GCA_003648245.1 Caldisericota bacterium | reverse complement strand
CTGTGGTCCTTTCCACCACAATAGCCATAAGAAGAGCCCATTATTATAAGAATAAATTAATAGCACTCCAGATAGCAGAATCTGGACTGAATAAAATTCTTTATAAAATGAATTATGAAAAATATGGAAGTGGAGCAGGACATAAATATCCATTTGGTGATGGAACTTTAAAAACAACAGATATAGATACTTCTGCTTTTGGTCCTCAATCATCCTGTAGGGTAAAGATAGACCCTGATGGAACAGGAGCAGATACAAGAATTGTGTCTGAAGGAAAATATAAAGGAAGGTCTGCAAAAATTTATGTTAACCTTAGAGGATATGCAAAATTAGATGAAGATTTAAATTGTGAAACTGCTGGAATTTCAGAAGCATTTAATAAGCATGTAATTTATGCACAAAAGGTTGAAGGCACATCTTCTAAAATTACAGGAAATATTTTTACAGCCAGCACAGTTAATCTTGTCAGTTCTGCTGCTGACCAATATACAGTTACTTTATCCAATATACCTTCTAATATTTCTGAGTTAGTTCGTTTTGATACTTCAAATTATGAATTACCTGATACTCCTGCATCTTTTACTCTTTATTTTTATTGTCATAATACTGCTGATGGAACTGCTTATGCTTTTGGAGATAGTGCCCATACTGATACTAAATTTTCAATTGATGATGATGGTTCTTTTCACCATGGGATTAAATATTCCAGTGCTACTGATACTTATGAGTTTGATACTCAAATTGATTATAATATATACATAGAAAAAGCTGGGGGAGGAGTTTCTAATGGAAATGCCACATTTAATAGTTCTAATAATCATTTTTCTAAATATGTAAAAGTAGATGGGAACCTTACTATTTCAGATGATATTACTACTGAGACACAGCAACAATTTGCATTTGAAGTTGGAGGAAGTTGTACTATCAGTTCTTCAGGAATTACTATAAATGGCGATCTGGTTATAAAAGGAGCCAATATAACTCTTGATAATGTTACAATTAACGGAGCAGTAGTTTGTGACAATGGAATTATTTTTTCAACTAATCCTACAACAATTAACTCTACCAGTAGTTCTTACCCAGCAGCAATTTTAATAAATAATTCATCAGGAAGTTGTACATTAGACATTGATGCTTCCCCTGATATTACTCTTGGAGACAATCAGAAAACTGCAATATTAGTTTCTGCACACGATGGAACAATAAGTATAAATGCAGATTTGTTACCTACTTATTCTTCTTCAGACCAATTTTGTGTTGTAAACTGGTCTGGTTCAAATGCTGATGTAAATATTGGAACTGTTTCTGGAGCAAATGTAAACGGAGGAATATACTCATATAAAAATATTCTACTGGATTCTAATACCCAGGCAGTTACAGGAATTTTAGTTGCTGGTGAGACAGTAACATTTAATAATAGCGGCTCTTTGACTTATAACCCAACACCATTTAAAGATTCTAAGAAATGGCCTATTTATAAAGGTTTTGTAGGAGGAAGAAGGGTTTATTTACCTGTGCCGGGGAGCTGGAGAATAGAATGGTAAAGAAAAAGGGATTTTCACTTCTGGAAATGATAGTTGCTATATTTTTGATTGCTGTTGTTATAGGAACTATTCTTCTTTTAATGGCATCAAATTTGAATGTTATAAGTAAAGCAAATGAAATTATGATAAGTAATGCTCTTGCTCAATACAGTATTGAAGAAGTTAAAAATATTGAATTTCCACCTGTTTTCTCTGACAGGCAGGATTATTTTGGAGATGAAATTCAATATGATTCTATTGTTGATGTTTCCTACTATGGAGATTATACTCCTGATGGATTCAAAGATAAATTCAGAATTATAAGGTTTGTTCAGGGATATGATAGTTCAGGAAATATAATTGCTGATTTTGATAATACAAAATATGATAATGCAATGCTCTTGAAAGTTATTGTTTATGTTTTAAGAAAAAAAGATAATAAAGTTATTTCAAAAAGAGAGATTTTTATTTCAAGGAATGGATTGTTTTAAAGGGAGAGTTGGATGAAAAAGGGATTTACTCTTTTAGAAGTTTTAATTGCTATGTTTATACTTGTAATTGTTTTTGGACTTGTAACTTTTCTTTATGTTAAAGCAGCAAGTATAAGGAAAATTGTTGTTGCAAATAGTGAAATACAGCAGACACTTTCACAAATGATGGATACAATTATTCATGGGGAGAAAAATACTTTTGGTCTTAGTTCTGCTTATCATTTAAATTCAGCAGAATCTACTCCTATTCCCAGAAATGTTTCCCCTTATGTTCTTGTATTTTCAGATAAAGATGCATCAAATACTGGTATTTATGCAATTGCCCCTGGAGCAACGGCGGGAACCCCAGATTTTTCTTCAACTGATACTGATACAACATTATGGAGATATGATACTGCATCTGGGTGGCAATCTCTCGATATAAATAATAAGATTTCATTAGTTTCGGGGTCTAAATTTGATTATTATGACAGTAAAGGAAGAAATATTATTGATGAAGGATTGAATACTGAAACAACCCTTGTGAAAATTACTTTAAAGGCAAAATCAAATGAACCTGCCCTTTCAGAAAAAGCCCCGGTGACTTTAAAAACTGCCATAAGATTGAGGAATGCTCTGCCTTTTTAATACTGATATTGAAACCTATCCTGTTTAACCCTTTTTATAAATAGAGGTAAAATATTTAATTATGGAACCGAAATTTATAAGCATAAGAGGAGCAAGAGAACATAATTTAAAAAACATAAATCTTGACCTTCCGAGAAATAATCTTATAGTTATAACAGGTGTTTCTGGT
This sequence comes from Caldisericota bacterium, assembly GCA_003648245.1. Next base: position 2,280 of record QMOO01000087.1, on the reverse strand, counting down.
TCAGGAAAATCATCTCTCGCTTATGATACCTTATATGCAGAAGGACAAAGAAGGTATATAGAAAGTTTATCTGCTTACGCAAGACAATTTTTAGAACAGATGAAAAAACCAGATGTTGACCATATTTTCGGACTTCCACCTGCTATTGCTATTGAACAGAGAAAAGCCGCTTCAAATCCAAGGTCAACTGTAGCAACAACAACAGAAATTTATGATTATCTGCGTCTTCTTTTTGCGAGAATTGGGATTCCTCATTGTCCTTCCTGTGGAAAAGTGATCACGAGGCAGTCATCTTCGGAGATAGTTGATAAAATTTTATCTTTCTCGTCAGAAAAAGAAGTTAAAATTCTCGCCCCAATTGTAAGAGGTAGAAAAGGGATATACGCCAAAGTTTTAGAGGGGATTAAAAAAAGTGGTTTTCTTATGGTGAGAATTGATGGAAAATATTATGATGTTGATGAGAAAATAAAACTTGAAAGATATAAAATTCATAATATAGAAGTTCTTGTTGACCAGTTTATTATAGGAGAAGAGGAAAGAAGTAGAGTTGCTGAAAGTGTTGAAATGGCATTAAAAGTTGGGAAAGGTATTGTTATAGTTGATGATGGGAGAAAAGACATTCTTTTCAATGAAAATTTTGGATGTGTTTCCTGTGGGATAAGTTTTGAAGAACTTTCTCCAAGAATGTTTTCTTTCAATAGTCCTTATGGTGCCTGCCCTGAATGTAAGGGGCTTGGATTTTTGATGCGTCTTGACCCTGACCTTATTATTCCTGATAAAAACAAAACATTCAGAAAGGGAGCAATAAAACCCTGGCATGAAGCAGGAGGAAGAGGACTTTTTCTTTATTACAGAAGTTTGTTGAGAGAAATATTATATGAGTTTGGTAAAGACCTTGATGATAGACCAGCAGACCTTACAAAAGAACAACTTGATGTTTTACTTTACGGCTCTGAAGAATATGGTTTTGAAGGAGTTATTCCAAATTTAGAACGTCTTTTTAAACAAACAGAAAGTGAAAGAAGAAAAGAAGAAATAATGAAGTATATAAGAGAAGTTAAATGTCCTGTTTGTAAAGGGGGAAGATTGAGAAAAGAATCGCTCTCTGTAACTGTGGGTGGAAAGTCAATTATGGAAATTACCTCTATGAGTGTTAAACAGGCAAGAGAATTTTTTGCAAATTTAAAATTGAATGAAAAAGAAAAAATGATTGCAAAGCAAATATTAAAAGAGATAATAAGCAGATTACAATTTATGGAAGAAGTTGGGCTTGATTATTTAACTCTTGATAGAATGACACATACTTTATCAGGAGGGGAAGCAGAAAGAATTCGTCTTGCAACTCAGATTGGCTCAGGGCTTGTTGGTGTTGTTTATATACTTGATGAACCGACCATAGGACTCCACCAGAGAGACAATTTACGATTGATAAGCACATTGAAGTCATTAAGGGATATGGGAAACACAGTTGTTGTTATAGAACATGATGAGGAAATGATGAAAAATTCTGACTGGATAGTTGACCTTGGACCCGGTGCAGGACTTCACGGTGGATATGTTGTTGCTGAAGGGAAAGTTAACGATATTATTAAAGTTAAAGAATCAATAACAGGAAGGTATTTATCAGGAGAGATTGAAATACCCCTTCCTTCAAAAAGAAGAACGTCAGGAGAAAAGAGAGTAAAAATAGTTGGAGCAAAACATAATAATCTTAAAAACATAACTGTTGAAATCCCTCTTGGTCTTTTTGTTTGTATTACAGGCGTTTCTGGTTCAGGTAAAAGCAGTTTGATTGAAGATGTTTTGTATAAAGGGTTGAGAAAAATTTTATATAAATCAAAAGAGGAACCGGGTAAACATGATGCAATTTTGGGAATAGAGTATATAAATAAAGTTGTTGAAATTGACCAGTCCCCAATTGGTAGAACTCCAAGGTCAAATCCAGCCACATACACTGGTGCATTTACCTACATAAGGGAGATTTTTGCCAATACTGAAGAAGCAAGAATAAGAGGATATAAACCAGGAAGATTTAGTTTTAATGTTAAAGGTGGAAGATGTGAAGCATGTATGGGAGAAGGTATAAAGAAAATTGAGATGCATTTTCTTCCTGATATTTATATTCCCTGTGATGTATGTAAAGGAAGAAGGTATAACAGAGAAACACTTGAAATCACATATAAAGGGAAAAATATTGCTGATGTTCTTGATATGAAAGTTGAAGAAGCAGTTGAGTTTTTTAAGAATTTCCCAAATCTAAAAAGTAAACTTCAGACACTT
>QMOO01000086.1 GCA_003648245.1 Caldisericota bacterium | reverse complement strand
CTTTCTTTTACAGTTTCCCTTCCAAGAAGCTCTATTAATGTGAATAAAGGAGGTGAAGCAAATCTTCCAGTGAGAAGATAACGGAGAGGTTGAGCAATAACTTTTAATTTTATTCCCATCTCCTCAAGTATTTCCCTTATCTTTTTTTCTATGTTTATGGCTTCAAAGGGTTCGATTGTATTGATTGAGCTTAAAAATTTCTTAAGAAATGATGAAACCCTTTCATCTTCAATTATTTCCTTTATTTTACTATCTTCATAGGTCGGTTCGTTTATAAAATACTCTACAAGATAAGGTATATCGTTTAGCACCTTTATATTTCCTTGTATCTCCTTTAAAACTCTCTTTACAAATTCCACTCCCTTTTCCATAAGTCTATCTGGAATAAATTCCTTTCCTCGCTTCATTAATTCCTCTATGGAGAGATGTCTTATGTAATAGCCATTGATCCACCTTAGCTTTTCATAGTCAAACACACTGGGTGTTCTTGATACCTTATCAATGGAAAACTCATCAATCATTTCTAAAAGGGAGAATATTTCCTTGTCCCCTTTCAGTGAAAAACCAAGAAGAAATATGTAGTTTATAATGGCTTCTGGCAGGAAACCCTCCTTTTTAAACTCCTCAACAGATACAGAACCATGCCTTTTTGATAGTTTTTCTCTGTCCTTCCCAAGTATTAAAGGCAGATGGCCAAACTTAGGTGGTTTGATACCCAGTGCTTCATATATCAGTATCTGCTTATGTGTGTTTGAAAGGTGATCCTCACCCCTTACCACATGTGTAATTCCCATTTCAAAATCATCAACAACGCACGAGAAATTATAGACAGGTATTCCATCAGATCTAACTATTATGAAATCATCAAGAACAGAGTTCATAAAATGCATATCTCCCTTTATTAAATCCTCAAATCTTACACCACCCTCTGGAACTTTGAATCTCCATACATACTTGTCCCCTTTTCTTATTCTTTCTTCCCTCTCTTCTTTTGATAGATTCCTACATTTACCAGAATATTTGTATGGTATTCCCTTTTTCTTTGCCTCTTCTCTTTCCCTCTCTATCTCCTCTTTTGTGCAAAAGCAGGGATACACCATGTCTTTATCTATCAATTTTTGAAGATACTTATTGTAGATGTCAAACCTTTCACTTTGAAAGAATGGACCTTCATCCCACTCTATACCAAGCCATTTCAAACCATCTAAAATTGCATCTACAGCTTCCTTTGTTGATCTTTTTACATCTGTGTCTTCAATCCTCAGTATAAATTTTCCGTTATTTTTTCTTGCAAATAGAAAGTTTATAAAGGCAGTTCTAACTCCACCTATATGAAGTAAGCCTGTTGGTGAAGGCGCAAATCTTACTCTTATTTTTTCCATAATTCACACTCCTTTCTGAAATCACAGAAATTACAGAATTTGTTCTCTCTTTTCGGAAAGTATCCTTCCTCTATCTTTTTGTAAACCTCAAGGATAATGTTCTTACTCTCCTCTATTTTTTCTTCTGGTATATCCAGCTTTATCTTTTCCTGAGGTAAGGACAGGTAGTAAAGTGTAATGTACTTTGGTTTTTTCTTAAGTATTTCTTGAGCAGCAATCTTATATATTGACATTTGAAGGAGATTGCTTTCGTCAAGAAGTCCCAGTGATTTATATGCTAAACCATTTTTCCCGGTTTTATACTCCACAATTTCATAATCATCTCCAATCTTATCGATCCTATCAATATAACTTATTATTTCAATTCCGTTTATTTTAAATACTACCCTCTGCTCTACTGCAAAGGCTTTCTGATAGTTAAATATGTTTCTAAAATAGTATCTTCTCAAGATCTCCTTTGCCCTTTCAAGTTCCCTCATTTCTTCTTCTTTAGATGAGTATCCTTCACTTATCCAGTTTTGTGTAAGAGATTCTATTAGAGATTTAAGAGGAGGATATGGTGGAAGTTTATGAAATTCTGAAAGCGCAATGTGAATGCTTTTACCAAAAGAAAAATAAGGCTTTGGTTTTGTTGGAAGTTTTTTGATGTATTGAAAGTAAAATTTTAGTGGACACTCAAGGTATGTCCATATCTTGGAGAAGCTAAGTCTCATCTTCAAGGAACCTCTTTAAGGCTTTATCAACCTGTTTTTTTGTTTCTTCCCAATCTCCAGAGTTGTCTATTACCACATCTGCCCTTTTTATCTTTTCTTCTATGGGCATCTGTGCATTGATTCTGTTTAAAGCCTCCTCTTTTGTAAAGTCCTCTCTTTTCATCAGTCTTTCAAGTTGAACTTCAGGCTTTGCATAAACTACCCAGACTTCGTGCACAAACCTATCCCACATTGCCTCAATTAGGATTGCGGCATCAAGCACTCCATACTTCACTTTCTTTCTCTTGAGTTCCCTTATCTTGGTTTTTACAAGCTTTGTAAGGGGGGGGAGTGTGATTCTGTTTAGCTTTTCGAGATTTTCCTTTGAGGAAAATACTATGTTTCCAAGTTTTTTTCTGTCAATTATAAAATCGTCTTTAAGTATTTCCTTACCAAATGTTCTTACGACTTTATTCTTTACCTCTTCTCTTGAGAGTATTATTTTTCCCAAGGAATCAGCATCAATAATTTTAAAACCATGTTCTTTTAAATAGGCGCTTATTTTTGATTTGCCGCACGCAATATTCCCTGTAAGTCCTATTAATCTCATGTTTTACACTCCAGCCAGTTTTTTCCAATTCCAGCATCTACAATAACTGGAACATCAAGACTTAAAGTGTTTTCCATTTCTCTTTTAACTATCTCCTTCACCTCATCAGCCTCTTCCTCTTTAATTTCAACAAGTAATTCATCGTGTATCTGTAGAACTATTCTAGATTTTTTACCCCTTAGCTTTCTCCATACATTGACCATTGCTATCTTTATGATATCTGCACCAGAGCCCTGTATTGGTGAATTTATAGCTATTCTCTCTCCAAGTTTTCTTGTGTTATGATTTTTTGAGTTAAGTTCTGGAACATACCTTTTTCTTCCAAGAATTGTTTCCACATAGCCGTTTTTCTTTGCTTTTTCAATTAGTTCGTCTATAAATTTTCTAACCCCTGAAAACCTCTCAAAGTATCTATCAATGTATCTCTTTGCCTCAGTATCAGAAATTCCAAGTTCCTTCGCAAGTCCGTGTGGGCTCATACCATAAATTATTCCATAATTTATTGTTTTTGCCTTTCTTCTTAAAGATTTGGTTACCTTATCTGGAGGTACACCAAAAATACCTGAGGCAGTTTCTCTATGAATATCTTTCCCCTCTCTAAAAGCTTTTATTAATCTCTCATCCTTAGAGAAATGGGCAAGTATTCTTAATTCAATCTGGGAGTAATCAAAGGATCCAAGAACGAAACCATCTTCGGCTATAAAGGATTCCCTGACTTTCTTCCCAATCTCACTTCTTATCGGTATATTTTGAAGGTTTGGTTCTCTGGATGCAAGCCTTCCTGTGGCTGTTCCAGTTTGAATAAATTTTGTGTGAATCCTATCATTCTCATCAACAAGTTTTGGAAGAACCTCAAAATATGTTGTGAGCAATTTATTTATTTCCCTGAACTCGAGAATCTTATCAACCACTGGATGAAGTTCCCTTAGCTTGAACAATGTTTCCTGATCAGTCGAGTAACCACTCTTTGTCTTTTTAATTCTTGGGAGTCCCAGCTTCTCAAATAGAAGATAACTCACCTGTTTTGGAGAGGCAGGATTTATTGAAAAACCAGATATATCTGAAATTTCTTTAACTATCTCTATAACCCTCTTTCTAAGTTCATTTCTTATCTCAATGAGTTTCTTTCTATCAACCTTAATTCCAACTATTTCTGTCTCTGAAAGAACATGAGAAAGGGGTAGTTCCACTTCATAAAGAATCTTGTCAAGATTTTCTTCCTCTATTTTCTTCTTAAGTATTCTTCCAAGGGATAGTATTTTTGGAAGTAACTCCTCTTCCTTTTCAAAGCTTAAACCTTCTCCCAGGTATAATGGAAATAGTGATGATAGGGAATAGGATTTCCTTGAAGGGTTTAATAGATACGCTGCAATTTCTGTGTCGAAGACATTTCTCTTTTCGTTAAAGGGAAAAAGGTATGAAAGCTCCTCTTTAAATCCATGAGTGTATGAGACCTTTGAGTTTACTATTCTATCAAAATCCTCCCTCGAACCTTTGAAAATTCCAGAATCACTATAAAAATAGACTGCATTCTTTTTCACAATAAAAGATATTTCTTTATGTGATACAATTTTTTTCTCCTCGACCTCTTTTAAAAGGATTTCCTCTTTTTTTTGGGTAAACTTTTCAAGTAATTTGTCAAACCCAAGCTCGGGGAATAACCTAAGAAGCCTGTTTCTATTCAGTTCTCTTTTTCTTTAATCTTCAATATTTAGGTTCACAGGAACATCGGTTTTGATAGTTGCTATTTCTTTAGCAGTAAGGATTTGTTTGCTATATTCTTTTATCAAATCTCCAATTTTACCCTTTGGTGGATTTTCAATGAGTTTCTCCAGAGAACCATATTTTTTCAGTAGGGTTATAGCTGTCTTTTCACCAATTCCCGGAACGCCTGGAATGTTGTCTGATTTATCTCCTGTAAGAGCTTTAATTTCAGAAAGCCTTAAAGGTTCTATACCATATTTTTTTACAAAGTCTTCTTTTGTAACTTTCTCTATTTGACTTATCCCCTTTTTTGTAAGGAGTACCTCAGAGTTGTCTGTAAGTAGTTGAAGTAAATCCCTGTCCCCTGTCACAATTACTGTGTAAAGATTTTCTTTATCAGCCATTTTTTTTATGGTTCCAATTATGTCGTCTCCTTCAAAACCTGGAATCTCAATAACGGATATTCCAAAGGCGTTAAGGATTTCCTTTAATCTCTCCTTCTGAATTGATATATCCTCTGGTGGTTTTGGTCTCTGTGCTTTGTACTCTGGAAGTTTCTCGAGCCTGAAAACGGGCTTCCCTTTATCAAAGCTTACTCCAATGTAATCAATACTGTTATTTTCCAACAGATTTAACAGTATTCTGACAAATCCATAAACTGCACCTGTTGGCTCTCCCTTTGTTGTCATTAAGGGTGGTAATGCAAAATATGTTCTGAACAAAAGTGAACTTCCGTCAATAAGATATATCCTCTTCATTTGATTTATTAT
>QMOO01000085.1 GCA_003648245.1 Caldisericota bacterium | reverse complement strand
ATCTAACGTTTTGCGGGTATGCGAAGTGCGAGGCGTAGTCGAGCATTTGGGTGAGCGTAAGTGAACCACATACCCGCTGTTAGGCGACGGCCCGTAATTTTTTTTGCAAAGCGTCTTTAGTGAACATTGAAAACATTCAGGCTTTCTTGGTTTACATATAAAAGTAGTAAAATCCACGATGGCAAATAAAAATTTACCCGGATTATTTATGTTAAATAATTCACCTGCAATTTTCACCACCTGCTTTTTTCTTCTGATCTCTCCACGAAGTCCCAAATTCCAGAACCTGTTTATAAAACGGGCTATGTTGCTATCCACGACTGGAACGGGGTTATCGAAACATACTGTTAAAATTGCACCAGCAATATATTCACCAACTCCGGGAATTTTTCTCAGTTCATTGCAATCGTCCGGAAATTGTCCTTTTAATTTTTCCACAATATATCCGGCCGCCGCAGTAAAATGCCTGCCTCTCCAGTGCAATCCGAGATGTTCCGTAACTTTTTTTATATTCTCAGGGTTTGCCAGCGCAAGAGAATGTACATCAGGATATTTTTTGATGAATTCAAGGTATACCGGTACAACCTGTTCCGCTCTGGTTCTGTGAAGCATGAATTCGGCTATCATAATTCTGTAAGGATCTTTTGTGTGTCGCCATGGGAAATCACGACCATGGTTTTGGTACCATTCAATAAGCCGCCTCTGAATAAGCAACATATCTTTATTCAAGATAGAACACCCCCGTCCTGTTAATATGGTGTGATAATTTAATCTGTATATCCCAGAGCAACTCTTTACGAATCCGAAATAATACCTCCATGCCTCTAAGTATGTCAGATTCAAACGACGTAAAATATCTGAAATCCAGTACCATTTTGTAATTTTTTCCGTCATAATGAATTACAGGAGAAACATATGTGAACAAAGCAGACTTTTTTATTCTCCTCCAGATATCTGTATGGTTATCGACAGAATCAGGGATCAATACTCCTTTAATCAGTCTATTCAGTTTTACTTTTCGCTGAACAAAGTCACATACAGGCGTGACTTCAGCAATGATGGGTATACTATTTTCAACTATAATGTTCAGAACTTCCTCCCTGTTTTCATTCAATATGCCTTTTATAAATTCTGCATCTGAAATTTCCTCTTTATATACATTTCCCGGATAAATTTTTTCTCCTATATTATTATCCATGAGTATCCTGAAATTAATTTTACCTCTAACCATATCGTCTTCTATATCTACTTCTCTAAGTGGCGCATCCTCAATCTCAAACCGTTGAAGTTCTCTTTCAAAAACATCGCTAAATAGCTGATGAAAAGAATAAAGGGCACTCCGTATTTTCCCGGCGTTTTCCCTATTCTCAATCATTCTTCCCGCCCAAGCTTTTGCAAGATTATAAAAAATCTTTTTCATTTCATCGTTCCAGTTATCATCATATTCGGTAAATCTGGACACCTCATTTACTGTTTTTGATGCGGCTTCGTGAATGAGATTTTCCCAGTTAATAAAAACTTTGAAAATATCCACTTTGTTAAGTTGATCATTTAGTTTTCTCTTAAGTTCATCCAGTTTTTCTTCTTCAAATATGTATTCGGAACATTCATCTCTATCGTCTTTTTCTTTCCTTCTAAAAAAGTTATATTTTTCCAGATTAACTACAATAATATAATATCCTTCATTTCTTAGAACTTCTTGAATTTTTTTAGCCATTTCAGGATGTTTTGTCCAGATGGCAAGAATAAAAGGGCCGTTTTCTTTTGAAATAATTTTTTTGATAACATTCACAAGTGTGGAGATTTTTGTTTTATCATCTGCACCTTCAAGTCCTTCAAGAACAATATCCAGAAAGATCATCCTGACATCCTCAAAGGGTTTCGATGGCAGTTCTTTCTTCCTCCCGCTGAAGAAAGTTGTAGCGACTCTTTTTTGTGATAACATCCGTATAAGCGGAAAGGCTTCATGAAATTTGTCATCAATTATAACGACCCTGCCATCTACAGGAAAATTCATTTTCCTCCCTCCCTTTTAAAAGCCAGTAACACAATAAAACCCTCTTTGAAATCTTCAGGTACATCCACTTCATCAGCTCCCGGGAATTTCAAAAAACCACCGTGTGCTTTCATGATTTCGTCCACGATATGAAGTCCAAGTCCCATACCATCAGGTTTTGCCGAAACAAATGGTCTTGTCATTTCTTCTGGTGGAAGTGTTAACCCCGGTCCATTATCAGCGATAATTATGGAAATATGATCTTCAATGGTTTCTGAGATGTCAATAAAAATTTTCTTTTCGAATTTTTGTTGCTTATATTTATATTCAAGCCACCATATTGAGTTATCCAGTATGTTGATTATTGAATTTATAACCAGATTTCTTGCACACCTGATAAAAATATCATCTTTTTTATTATAGGATTTATAAATTCTAATTTCATGAACATTGAATCTGAATTCCATATTAAATATAGCCTGATCAATCAGTTCTTTTAAATTCCATTTTTCCGTTTTGCTTTTCTTAATAATTATACTGTATCCTTCAACGAGTTTTGCCAGATGTTCAACAAGATTTTTAATTCTTTCTATATCTGTTTCTCGTTTCACGGCCCTTTTTAATTCACCAATAATTTTTTCTATTTCATGTATTACCACACTGAGTGTTAATCCTGCGCCAGCTCCTCTAAGGAGTATCTCTCTCATTTCTCTATACTGGCTTTCTATCCTGTCCAGATGACGGAAAATATCTCTTTTTACTCTATTCTCTTTTATCTTTTTTTCTATTACTTTCTTAAGATTCGATATTTCACCAACAACAGGTTCTTTTACTTTCACGCTTTTGAGTCCATATATAACTCTTATTTTTTCTTTATCTTCATACCGCAGTTCTTCAATCTGTCCAAGTGAATAGAGAAGGGCTTTTTTCAACTTTTCAAAAGCCTCATTTTCTATGAACCCCTCTCTATTTGTTTTTTCTATGAGGTCCGTACTTTTCTCTCTCGAGATATGAACAGCAGCAACTATTATGTTATCACTTATTCTCTTTGTGGGTTCATTAACTCTTCTAATACCAAGGTCAAGCCAGTCATTACCGGGTTCACCATAATCATATACTCTTATACCATCTCTATACACTCTTATACCACCATTTACTTTCAAATATTCTCTGAGCACTTTTTTATCAGGCACACCAAGACTCAGAATTTTGGGATCAAGATCAAATATATATCCTTCAAATACCACAGGACCAATATTGAATTTATCAAGATTTATCTCTTTATTGCCATCAACAAGCAGCATCCTTTTTCCCATGTACTGATCTGTTTCATCAATGACTCTACCGGTAACCTTCTGCATTGATGGCCATGGTGTGAACTCGTAATGAAATTTTTCTATACGGTTACCCTTAATAATGCACTTAAATTTGAAAAGTGCATAATCTTTTATATCACTCATGGTTAACAGATCCTCTATCCAGTCCCTATGATCAGTTTCAAAAATAACTTGGAAAGAGTCAGGAGTATCAAACGGGGAAGTGAAAGCCAGAATAGATCTATATACCTCACGTAACATCCCTCTTGTCCAGACTCTTCTTAATTTTTTAATTTCTATTCGTGTTCCTGTTCTATCTTTAAATATCCGGGAAGACATTTTACTTAGCTCGATTGGAATATCTTCAAGATATCTATTTTTTTTAAATGCCATCCAGTCAATTTCCAGCAATATTTCCTGATTATTGTTTGCTCTGGTTATAAGGGTAATTAATTCCCCCAGCTTATGTGCGGCAAACCTCCCAATTCCTTTTTCTCCAAGAGGAAGGCGCCCGAATTTATTTGTTCTTATACCTTTCTTAAACAAATATTCTTTATAGTCACTCCCGGGTTCCATCCATACATCTTTGATGATGTTCTCTGTCATTCCTGAGCCGTCATCTTCAACAATTATACTCCCTGTTTCAGGCTTATCAATATTTTTCATTATAACTTTAACTTTTGAAGCATCGGCATCATATGCATTCTTTATTAGCTCAAGAAGAGCAATACTTTCGTTTCTGATCAATTGTTCACCCAGCTGAAGTATTAATCTGGCCCTAGGCTTAAAAATAAGTCCCTCATTCATCCTATCATCTCCTTAATTTTTTCAGCAATTTTTTCAGCCATTAACGGTGGAACAGCATTTCCTATCTGCCTGAACATTGCAGTCATTGGTCCTTCAAAGTAGAAGTTGTCAGGGAATGATTGAAGTCTTGCAGTCTCTCTGACGGATATAGATCTCAACTGGTTTATATCCGGATGTATAAAGTAATGTCCATCTTTTTCAAGATGGGCGACCACCGTCTGCGAATACGGGAGATCTGGAGCAACAACTTTAAATCTATCCCTGAACACCCTTTTGTTCCTGTGTGTTTTCAATTCTTCAGGCAACTCATCATACTCCGGTCTCCTTTTCTCTTTTAACCATGCTTCAATGTAGAATCGATATATTTCCCTGTCTCTTTCATTATGCTTCCTTGCTATATGAAGGGTAAGAATGTCTTCTTCATCTCTGATTCCATACATTTTCATGTATTCAGATGGTTTTTTCATATATTCTCCCGTATATATTCTCTCTCCGGATTTTAGTGGAGGCAGATCATCAAAGATTTCTATAACCCTGAATCTGCTGATATTACAGTCCTTATTGAACTCAGGATATGCCAAATTCAATTCTTTTCTCCACCCAATTACGATGACTCTCTTTCTATTCTGCAATACACCAAAATCATGGGCATTCAGCAATCTATATCCAACCTCATATCCCGCTTTTTTGAAATATTTCTGTATATCCTGCCACAGTTTGCCATCCCCGGCAGAAAGAAAACCGGGAACATTTTCAAAAATGAATACGGATGGCTTGAAAGCTTCCAGAAATCTGACATACAATCGGTATAAGTAATTTCTCCTGTCTTTTTTCATTTTGTAGGGATCTCTTGCTCTTCCAATAATGGAGTATGCCTGACACGGTGGCCCCCCTGCAAGCACTTCAACTTTTTTTACTTTCTTTTGTTTCATATTCTCTTTTATTAAATCAATTAACCAGGAAATGTTTTTGTCTATAATTTCAACATTTATTACGGTTTTGAGTTCAATTGGGGAAATAATATTATAAAGTTCTTGCCGGGATATTTTTCTTTTAAGATAGTCATAATAT
>QMOO01000084.1 GCA_003648245.1 Caldisericota bacterium | reverse complement strand
TGGAATATTGGTATAACTTGGTGCTCTCACTTTATGCCTTACAGGTCTATTACTCCCATCACTCCTTATATAATGGAATGTTTCTCCTCTGGGTGCTTCATGATGACCTATTCCTTCACCTTCAGGGATTTCTCTTACTTCTTTCCATATTTCACCTTTCTTTCCTTTTATTGCATTCAGGGATTGTTCTATTATCTTTATACTTTCAAAAATTTCAAGTAATCTGACAACTGCTTTATCAAAAACATCCCCATTTTCAGTTGTTACAACTTTCCATTCAACAAGATTATATCCAGCATAGGGCTCATCTTTTCTAACATCAATATCAACTCCAGATGCCCTTGCAACAGGCCCCACTGCTCCATAATTTTTAACATCCTCTTTTGTCAAAACTCCAACTCCTTTCAATCTTGCTGCAAGAACAGGGTCATCAAGAACTGCCTTTGTTAACATTTCAAGTTTTCCTTTCAATCCCTCAAGTGTTTTTTTCAAAAGTGGTATATCTTCATCTTCAATATCTCTCCTTACTCCCCCTATTCTGAGCATTGCATAGTGGTTTCTGTTCCCTGTTATTATTTCAAACATATCAAGAACCGGTTCTCTGTATTTCCATGCCCACATAAAAACTGTGTTATACCCGAGGAAATGACCTGCAAGACCAACCCAGAGCAAATGGCTGTGTATTCTTTCAAGTTCTCCAACTATACTCCTTATGTATTTTGCCCTTTCTGGAATATCTATCCCGAGCAAATCCTCAACAGCATTACAGTAAGCAATTGGATGTGAAGTTGAACATATCCCACAAATTCTCTCAACAAGAAAGGTAACCTGGTCCCAGTGTTTACTTTCAGAAAGTTTTTCAATTGCTCTGTGGTTATATCCTGGCTGCCATTTCACATCAACAACTCTTTCCCCTTCACAGTGAAGTTCAAAATATTCTGGCTCCTCTAAAAGAGGATGATATGGCCCAATTGGAACAACAACTTTTTTATTTTCTCCCATTTTCTTTTGCCTCTTTTCTCAATGGATAAATACCTTCTGGCCAGTCCTCTCTTAAAAGTAAATGTGTTAAATTAGGATGACCAGCAAAATTTATTCCAAGAAGTTCCCATATTTCTCTTTCAATCCAGGCAATACCCGGGATTAAATCTGAAAGTGTCTCAATTTCTGCCTTTTCCTTATCAAGAAATACCCTGAGAGAAGTTATAATTCCACCTTCTTTATCAAAAGAAAAATGGTAAAGAAGTTCAAATTTATTGAAATTATCCACTCCAGTTACAATTACATATCTTGCTCCCATATCTTTAAAAACTATCTTTACCGTCTTTTTCAAGTCCTTTTTATCCACCGTAATATAAATTCTTCTTTCATTATGAACCTTCGTATCCTTTATCAAATCCCCAAGTTTCTCTTTTAATTTCTCTATCATTTTAATTTCTCCAGAAATTTGACTATTGCTGATATCATTGCTTCTGGTTTTGGTGGACAACCTGGAATATAAATATCCACTGGAATTATTTTGTTAAGAGGTCCTGCCATTTGATACCCATCTCTAAAAATTCCACCAGAACAGGCACAACTTCCAACAGCAACAACAACACATGGCTTTGCTGTTTGTTCATAAAGTTTTTTAACTCTGTCCACACATTTCTTATTAACAATTCCAGTACACAATAAAACATCAGCATGCCTTGGAGAACCAACAAGAACCATCCCAAACCTTTCAACATCATATCTTGGAGTTAAAAGGTCAAGTATTTCAATATCACAATTATTGCAGGAGCCACCAGTGCATAAATGATAAACCCACAAACTTTTCTTCAACGCTTTTATTTTCATACTCATTTTTCACCACCTTAAAAATGCAAGAGATATTCCTATAATTCCCAAAAGAGTTAACTTTATCCAGAAAAACTTAAATGCCTGGTCAATTCTAACTCTTGGATTTGTGTTTTTAATCAAAATCATTATAACAAGCACCAGAAAATATTTCAAAATTCCATTTATTCCTTTCCCAACAGAATCAAAAGAAATTCCGCCAAGGAAAAGACATACAATAAATAATGGAGCAACAATGTAAAGAATTGCCTTTGCAAGTTTGAAAAATCCAAGAAGTATTCCAGAGTATTCAATGAAAGCACCGGTAGAAATTTCTCCTTCTGCTTCTGCAAGGTCAAAAGGAACAAGTCCAAGTTTTCCCTGAAGAGCAAAAATTGAGATGAAAAACCCTATAATTCCAGAAATTGAAAACACCGAAATCCCTGTAGATTGCTGGTAAGTCATTATCTTTGTAAGAGAAGTTGTTGAACCACCTTTTATGGCCGCTATTATTATTGCACATATAAAAGGTAATTCATAAGAAAGAACAAGTTTCAATTCTCTACTGACCCCAACAGAAGCAAGGACATTTCCTGATGAACTCCCACCCAGAATTATAGCGAGAGAAGGAATAACAAGAAGGTAAACAAGCAAAATTATATCACCAGCAAATCCAATTTTTTTCAAAGCAAGAAGAAGAATTACACCTGAAAGAGAAGCAGCCATTAAAGCAGCAATAGGAGAAGAAACAAAAATTAACTTATTTGCCTTTTCAGGAATTAAAACTTCCTTTCCTGTCAATTTTATAAAATCAACAAAATTCTGATACCAGGGAGGTCCAACTCTAAACTGAATTCTTGCAGTAACTTTTCTATCAATCCACATTGCTATAAGTCCACTCACGCTCAAAAATACGAAAGTTCCAATAAAATACAAAATTACAAATGGCACACTCATTTCTTTATCCCGTAAAGTGCAAGCCAGTTAAAAACTTTCACAATTATATTATCAAACTCATAAATGTTTTCTTCTTCTTTTATCTCATCTTTTTCCACAAATTTAATTGCATCGTATTTACAACTTTTTACACATTCAGGAATTTCATTTTCCTTCAATCTCTCAAGACATCTATCACACCTGCTTGTAAGATAAGGAATAATTTCTGGCAAAATAGTCCCAAATGGACAGGCAAGTGAGCAACTCTTACAGGAAATACATAAGAAATTTGCTCTCTTCACCACCCCATCTTCTTTCTTCAATGCTTCATTTGGACACACATTTATACAGGGATTATCTTCACATCTCCTGCAGGCAAAAAGGAATGCTATTTCTTCTCTCAAACTGGTTATTCCATTATTTTCAGGATGCATAATATAACTGCATTTCACAGTGCATTCAGAACACTCCATGCATTTGTCATAGTCAATAAATAATTTCTTCATCTCTACACCCATATATTTGGTTTATCTTTTATCTCTGCATAAGTGAAAACTGGTCCATCTTTACATACAAATAAATCTCCAATAAGACAGTGTCTGCAATGTCCCACTCCACAATACATTTTCCTTTCCATTGAAAGATAAATCTGTTCTGGAGTAAATCCAATTTCAAGAAGTTTTAAAGTTGTAAACTTCATCATTATTGGGGGACCACAAACAGCAACAAATGAATTTTTAATATCCATATCAAGATTATCAAGAGTAACTGTTACCACTCCTTCCATATACTTCCAGTTTTTATCTTTTTTATCAACTGTAATTCTGAAAGAAAGAGGTATTTTATCACAAAGTTTTTGCCAGTCACCAAATAACTGATTTTTGTATATATAATCCTGAGGAGTTTTTGCTCCACAGCAAAAAACAATCTTTTTATAATCTTTTGCTGTTTCAACAAGTGCAAGGAAAAGTGCTCTGATAGGAGCCAGTCCAACTCCTCCACCTACCAGTAAAATTTCTTTTCCTTTAAACATATCAAGAGGATAAGGTCTTCCATAAGGTCCTCTAACTCCAACTATATCTCCTTTCTTTAACTGATGTATTTTCTCTGTAACTTTCCCTACTTTCATGACAGTAAATTCAAGTTTTTCTTTGTCAAAAGGAGAGGAAGAAGGAGTAAACGGTGCTTCTCCAACTCCAGGAACAGTTAATGAAGCAAATTGTCCTGCAAGAAAGGTAAATACCTTCTCTGGCTTTAAAACAACTGTTTTTATTGTCGGAGATTCTTCAATTACTTCCAGGACCTCACATTTTACTGGCTCATAAATATTTTTATTTTCTCCCATTTTCAAACCTTCTGTTTCAAAACCTCTGTAATAACTTTTCTTTTATCAATTTTTCCAATGCATCCTGTTATACACCTTCCACAACCAGTGCATCCAAGAATACCGAAATTTGAAACCATGTAAGAATACTTACACAAAAATCTATTTCCATACCTTTCATATAGTGTTGGTCTTGGAGTAGCGCCACTTGCCATTTTTGCATATCCCGGGTAAAGACAACTATCCCATACTTTCATTTTTTTAAATAAATTTTCTGCACCTGTATCTTCCAGAAGGAAACATACACAGGTCGGACAGTTTGCAGTACAACTTCCGCATGCAACACAATTTTCTACTTCCGGCGGTTTTCTCCATATCTCTGTTTCATACAGTTCCTTCATTCTTTCATTTATATTTTCAAAGTCAAATTCTTTATTATTTTCCTGCACTTTCTTTGAAACTTCTTTTCTCAAAACATCTCTCTTTTTCTTTTGCTCCTCTGTTACTTCAAAAAATCTCTGGTCATTTCCAACAAACTCTTCTCCTTTTTCACTTCCTATTTCCACAATAAATCCTTCTCCAAGTTTTGAAATATTTATATCAAAATTTTTCTCTGGATATGGATGAATACCAAATTTTTCACATAAACAGGTTGGATATGGTTGCTGACAGTCAAAACTTATAATGAATAATTTTTCCCTTCTTTTTTTATAATTGAGGTCAACATAATCTCCTTCCATAAAAACTTTATCAAGAATTTCAATTCCTCTAACATCGCAGGAGGTAGCACCCATTACAATTATTTCTTCAACTTCATCAATTTCAGGCACAACTCTTTCTTTGAATGGATAAAGGAAAATTTTAATAGGTTCTACAGGCCTTACCTTATTGTAAACAATCTCTTCCAGATTTTCCTGAGAAACAGATGAATAGAAAAGTTTATCTTCAAATTCAAAAGGAGCATATATTCTACCTTTCTGCAGTTTTCCTTTCAGGAAATTTACCCAGTCCTTCTTTCGTATAAACAATGTTTTCATTTGTGATTTTTTTCACAAAATACTTCAAAAAAATTAAACAAAATTAAAATAAAACCTGTTTTAAATTTGTCAGGTTTTTTATTTTACCCCATCAT
>QMOO01000083.1 GCA_003648245.1 Caldisericota bacterium | reverse complement strand
GGGGGTGGGTTTGTAACAGGTGATAAGACAAATAGAGGTATTGTTTCCCTTTGTGAGTATTTTGCAAAGAGGGGTTATGTTACTGCCTCTATTAACTATAGATTGAGAAAAAAACCTATAAGTAAGTTTGATGAAGCTATAAAGGATGCTGTGGAAGATGCAAGAAAAGCTGTAGACTTCTTTAGAGAAAATAGTGATAGATTCAGGATAGATGTTAACCACATTGCTGTTGGTGGTTCCTCAGCTGGAGCCATAACGTCACTTCACCTTGCCTATACAGATACCTGGGATAAGGAAGGGATCTTTGCAGTAATTTCTCTGTGGGGAGAGTTATTGAATTTCAATGAGATAAAACAGACTGACCCTCCTCTTCTTATTGTTCATGGAACAGAGGATAAGGTTGTTCCTTTTGAAATGGTAGAAAGGCTTAAAAATAAACTTGATGAACTTAGTATTTTCAATGAGTTTCACCCCCTTGAAGGAGAAGGTCATGCTCCATGGAAATACCTAAAAGATATAGAGACATGGACAAGGGATTTTCTGTACAAACTTTTAAATAGTGAATCTTCCAGCACAAATGAAAAAACCGATTTAGATATCCCCTACTATTTTATAGCTATCCACAACGAACCTTTCAATATGCCGGGAGGAGAAAAGAGGATAGAGAAATCTTTCTCTGTTTTAAGAGAAATGGTTAAGAAAGCTGATGAATACAACATAAAACTTACTTTAATGTTCTCTCCTCAGTGGGCAGATTACATTGTTAAGGACCCGGAGAGGCTTTCTGAGGTGAAGAGATGGGAGGAGGAGGGACACGAGATAGCAGCACATCATCACAGTATCTATCATGGAAACTGGGATGGTTACACCAATTATCCAGAGGATGTGGCAAAGAAAGAGAGAATAAAAAGAAAAGGTTTTTCCGAGGAGTACTTTGGTACATTAGAGGATCTTATTTCAAAGTTAAAAATGATAAATCCAGATATTCATTCAGGTTGTATGAATGATGAAGAGGATAAAAACTGTTTACCTGATGAGATTATATATGATACATGCTCGGGTTTTGCAAACTTTGGAGAGGTTATAAGACTCGGAGATGCCTTTGATCCTAAAAAGGGAATAAATGAATTTGTTCTTGTTGGTAAAGTGAATGGAATTGAGAGGAAGTGGCTTGCACATTATCAGATAACCACAAGACAGAGAGAGAAACTTGCAGAGAATATATTTAACTCTCTCGATTCTGGTGTTTATGGAGTTGTAACCCACAGTGTAGAGAGTCAGGCAGAGTATTTCTATAAATTTCTTGATTTCCTACACTCCAAAGACGAAACAGGAAAATACAGTAAGACACTTTCCCAGATAATAGATGAAAAGATACTACCTGAAAGGGAAATACCAGATGAACTTCTAAACCCCTAAGGTTTTTTTCTTAGAATTATTATGGGAGTTTGATAATCTTCATTTCCTGCAGGATTGTCGCTCATAACATCTTCAACCCAGCTTTTATCAACACCAGTGCTCTTTCCCACAACCCATGCTATTCCAAGATCGTTTGCATCAACAATACATGCTTCACATGAAGTTTTCTTCTTTATCTCTTCACAAAAATTATCAGGATTTTCTGGACCGGGGATAACATAGTAGTCGTATGGAGGCATGGAGGCTGGCATGTCATCAATCTGTGCCACATTCTTTCCAGCAATGATGTAAAACCATCCCCTTCTTCTTAATAATTTTCCAATAAAACCTATAAAAGAAGCCAGAAGAATTTTAAAAACTCCAGCTTCTTCCACAGCCACCTGCATTGCATAGGGATTTGAGAGTGGAGCAGTAGTTGCAAAAGGGGTATTCCTGTTTCTTGAAACAAACTTTGAAAGAATCTTTGCCAAAGGTTTTACATCTATAGTTTCAACAGAGTAAACTCTCCCCTGAGATATTGCTGAAACGGAAGATGCAACTGTTATTATATCCCCTTTTCTTCTTTTATCCTTTGTAAGCTCATCTATTAAATCTATTAGATTTGTTCTTTCTGTGATAAGGGGTGTTTTAATTGGTATTCTCTCTGCGTCTTTCCTCTCCTTTGCTTCATCAGGCTCCCCAAGATTTAGTCCAAGTTCTTTTACCTTTTTCTTTATGATATTTCCGCGTCTTCTCTTTATTCCATCTTTAAAGATTTCTTCTGCCTCTTTTCTCTTTCCAAGTTTGAAAAGAGTATCTCCGTAGAAGAAGAAATCGTTTTCATAGAAATTTGAGGGTTTGAGCTCATAAAATTTTTTGTAGAAGCAGGTTGCCTTCTCATAATCACCAAGTTTATAGTAAATCCTTGAGAGCCTTTTAAATAGATATCTTGCAGGAGATTTGATATCTGATGTAAGCGGAACATCGTCTCTATCAAGGAGTTTTGTGTAAAAGGAAAGAGCAGTTTCAGGGTCCTTTTTTTCATAATAGTATATATCTCCAAGTATTATATCGTACCAGTAAACTTCTGGGTTGTTTTCCTTTGCAATCTTTATAGTCTGAATGGCTTTATCTATTTCCCCTTTTCTTATGTAAATTTCCTTTAGAAGCCTAAAGATCCCGCTACATTTTTTAAACTTTTCTATCCCCTCTTTTAATACTTCCTCTGCTTTGTCTAAATTCCCGTCTCTTATTAGAAGAAACCCATATTTTTCGTATGTTTTGCAGGTTAGAATTCCCCTTTTCCTTAACCTTTTTAATAAATTAAGTGCTCTCTCTTTCTCACCTTTCCTTAAAAGAGAGTAAACTATACCCTGATAAAAGTATGCGGTAAACTTCATTCAGCTAAACAAGTCCCTCTAAATCTTCTTCAAAGAAGCAAAGACCAGTTGTTCCCGGTCCTGGATGTGCACCAATGGTTGTTCCCATAATTCTTGTGTATATTGGTCCCATATAGCCAGTTTCTTTTCTGAAAAGATGTATTAGAAACTCCTGATCTTCTTTACAGTCTGCATGAGGCGAGCCAACAACAAGTTTATTTACATCTTTTATTCTCTCTTTTGCTATCTCTACAATCCTTACAAGTGACTTTTTTCTGCCCCTTACTTTTTCTATAGGACCAACTTCTCCATCCTCTATATCCATAATTGGTTTTACTTTCATAAGGTTTGCCATAAGTGCTGCCCCCTTTCCCAATCTTCCACCGAGATAAAAGAAGTAAAGATCCTCTAAAGTAAATATTACATTCGTTTTCTCCCTGATTCCTTTCAGTTTTTTCACAATCTCATCAAAACTCAAGACTCCTTTTCTGATCATTTTTGCTGCTGTTATTTGTTGTATTCCCTCTCCAAAGGTTGCAGATTTTGTGTCTATAATCTCAACTTCCACATCAGGATACCTTTTCTTTAATTCCTCCTTTGCCAAAACTGCAGATTGGAAACTTCCACTGAACTTTGAGCTTAAGGTCATAACAAGGATTTTATCTTTCCCTTCCTTTATGACCTCCTCAAACACAGATAGATAATCTTCCATATTGGGTTGAGCTGTTCTTGGATGTTTCTTCTTGTGTCTCATGATTTTGTAGAATTCTTCTGGAGTTATAGTTACATTCTCCTTGTACATCGTATCCTCTTCTCCTTCAAAGTAGAGATAGAAAGGAACCTCTTTTATATTGTATTCTTTCACTATATCTCTTGGTAAATCTCCTGCCGTGTCAACCACGAGTCCTATTTTCTCCATAATAACCTCCAAAGTTATTTTTATACTTTAATTCTACCAATAAAGATTTTTTCTTCAAACTTTTGTTACATTTAGCCATTACACTTTGGGAAATAAGAATTATTTTTTGTTATATACTTTATAGAGTTTAATTTATTTATGGACTGCATTTGTCTGAATAAAAATTATTCACGTGCTGAATAATTTTAACACATATTGTGGATAAATTCAACTGCTGATATAATTAACTTGTGAATTCAAAAGTTTTTATTAAAAAAGGAGACTATACAAATTCTAAAGATTTTATAAGGGAGACTTTCGAAACCTTTAAAGATATTGAATTCTCTGAAGGAGAAAAGGTCCTTATTTATTTTGACGGAGACTTTGACAAAAACAAAAATATTTCTACTTTTCCAAATCCAGTTTTTATAGAGGAGTTGGTGAAATTTTTATTGGATAAAGGCGTTAATGTAAGGGTTGGGAGTTCAGTGCTAGAAAAAGATAAAGACATAATAGATATACTTGAGGACTATCCTGTTGATGTGGTTTCTTTTATGCTGGAGGGTTTTGAGAAGACGAAACACAAGAAGATAATAATAGGCAAAGAGAGAAAAAAGGTTGGGGATCACATTCAGAGGAGGATTCTAAGTAAAATTTATCTCCCAAAGTCATTTTTCTGGGCTGATTCTCTTATCCCAATTTCAAAGATAAAGCTTCATCCATTCTTTACATTTTCTGGTGTTATTGCAGGAGTTACGACTCTTGTTCCATCATATACACGGACAGAACTTTACTTTTATGGAGCAAGCCCTAAAGATTTTGCAGCGGCTCTTTCAGAGGTTTTTACCATAGTGAAAGAGAAGGTAAAAATCTCCTTTCTCGACGGAGTTAAGATTTTTCAGGGAGATGAGATAAGGGGAAGCAAGTTTGATTTAAATGTATTTATCTCATCAAATGACATGCTCTCTCTGGACTCTCTCGGTTCGGTGCTTGTTGGTTTTAAGCCATCAAACATTCCTCTCTTTACCTCCCTATCCTTAAGACACCTTGGAACCTACAGACTTACACAGATTACCCTATCAGGTGATTACTTTGAAAGACTTATAAGACACCCGGAGCCTCCGAGTTTAAGGAAAATCTCTCTCTTTGGGAAGACGAAATTCTTTATAAATAGAGAGAAATGCACAGATTGCGAGGAATGCTTAAATGTTTGTGCATTCTCTGCTATAAATCTTAAAAATTACACCATTGATAACAAAAAATGCAGTGCGTGTTTTGAATGCTTCTTGAGGTGTCCAGAGGAAGCCATAAGCTTTAAAAATTAATTTATATCTTGACAAATCAAAAAAAACTAATAAAATTGAATTACAATGAAACAGAAGGTATCTGAAAGGCAAAAGGAAATTTTATCCATTTTAAGGAAACATTTTAGAGAAAATGAGAGTATCACTGTTAACGACCTCTCAAAGATTATGGATGTTAATCCTATTACTGCCTATGAGCATCTGAGGAATCTTAAGGAGAAAGGTATTCTAAAGATTGAAATGACATTCTGTAAAAAGAGAGGTAGACCCAGGTATAAAT
>QMOO01000082.1 GCA_003648245.1 Caldisericota bacterium | reverse complement strand
GCCTTAATGAGGTCAAGTTTTCCAGAAAGATACGCTCTTTCTGTGAACTCTCCAGGTTTTGAAAGCCTTGCACCAAGAGAGATAATTTCCGAAAGTATTTTGTTCATAAGAACAGGAGATCCAAAGGTCTGGATCTCCACAACATCTTCACCTGTATAAGACTTCGGTTTTTTAAAGTATATTACTATTGCATCTCCAAGGGATTTTCCCTCCCTGTCCTTTAAAAAAACATGATGCGCTCTTCTTGGAGTAATTTTTTGTTTTTTTTGTAGTAATTTTAAGACAATTTCAAGGGATCGGGGTCCAGAAATCCTTATAACTCCAACACCACCAAATCCTAAAGGTGTTGAAATATTTGCTATTGTATCTGTTTCCATCTTCAAGATTTTCTTTTTAGGGCAACAACTACTCTTCTATTTGGCTCCTTTCCTATAGAATATGTGTAAACAGAGGGGTGGTTTGCAAGGGTTGTGTGAATTATCTTTCTTGCCATGGCACTCATTGGTTGAAGTACCTGATCCTCGCCAGTTTTCTTTGCTCTTATAGCAGTTTCTACTGCAAGGTTCTTAAGGTAATCAATCTGTTTTCTTTTGTATCCGCCGATATCAAGTATAAACAATCTTTTATCATTGAACTTTCTATGAATAATGGCATTCAATAGATATTGTAAGGAAGCAAGAACTTTTCCCTGTTTACCAATATAGAGAGCCTGTCTTTCTCTGTTGGATAGCTGGACATTGATATAAACTTCTGTATCCCTTTCTCTTATCTCAAAAGAAGCATTCTCTCCAAGTTTCTCAAATATGAAGGAAAGAATTCCTTTAACGATCTTTGAAGAGTCTTTTTCGTTTCCCGTAAGGTAGAAAAGCTTGTTTTTCATCTTATTTCTTCTTTGGTGTCTTTTCTTTTAACTTCATCAGGTGTCCATACTTTTTTCTGATTACGAAGTACTCAAGGGCTGAGAATACACTGAATGAAATCCAGTATATAGAAACTGCTGTTGGAAAGTTTAGTGACCAGTAGCCAATGAGAAGCGGGAACATGAACATCATCATTTTTGAGGATTGATCTTTACCGCTACCCATTATCCACTGCTGAAGAAGTGTGGTTCCTGCTACGAGAACAGGTATTACATAGGTGGGGTCTGGTACAGCAAGGTTGTGAACCCATAAGAATGATTGATTGAGGAGTTTTACATATCCATTAAGGGATGTAAAGAGGATAAAGAATATAGGAAGAGGAAGAAGCGCCATAAGACATCCAGTCGCAGGGTTTATTCCATATTTCTTGTAGAGCTTCATTTGTTCTTCCTGAAGTTTCTTTGGATCATCCTTATACTTTTTTTGAAGTTCCTGAATCATTGGAGAAAGCTCCTGAGTTTTACTCATGGATTTAAGCTGCTGGAATGTGAAGGGGAACAGTATAAGTTTTACAACAAGGGTTAAAATTATGACTGCTATTCCATAGTTCTTTGTGAAATCGTGGAAGAAGTCAAGACTTCTTCTTACAAAATATGTGAAAGAGTTTTTAACAACTCTTATGGTAGCCTTTTCTTCATAGATATACGAAACCCCGTCACTGTCTTTATATTCAACAACTATGGGAACAGTGTAGTCCTGTGGTACAACCTTGTCTGTTGGGGCAAGCATTAAAGTTACTGTTACAGATTTTCCTGGCTTTATAGTTTCAATTCTTACATTCTTGCCTTTCTTATATTCTGTGAAGAACTCTGTACTCCCTGCCTTCACAACAACATCTTTTACCTCTTTGTTTCCAGTGTTTTTTAAACTTCCAGAAAGAGAAACGAGAGTCTCAAGAGAAACTTTAGAATATGGAGGTTTTGTAAAGGATAGAATTCCTGCTTTGGAAGAGAATGATAAAGGAAAAACTACATTGAACTCCTTTTCCTCACCTTTCTCTGAATACTTTATTCTTCCAATAAAAAGAAATTCATCTTCTGTGAGTTCTTCATTCACCTTCAGATTGAAGGAAATCTCTTTCTTCTCCTGTGATTTAAGAACTGGAATTTCTACTTCTGTATCTTGAATCTCAAATGGTCCAAGATCTTCGTAGTTGGACAAAGAGTCAATATAAACAGTAATATTCTCTTTATCCATTCCAAGATTCTCAAGTTTAACTTTCATTGAGAAACTTTCACCTGTGGAAGGTTTTTCCACTGGAAGTGTAGTAATCTTTACATCCATTTTAGGACCAAAGCTAAATGCAAGTCCGAAAAGGATAATTGGCAAAATTAAAAAAATCAATTTCTTTTTCATGCTACCTCCTTTTATGGGACAGGATCATCTCCACCCGGAAAAAATGGGTTACATCGTAAGATCCTTTTTATTCCAAGAAATAAACCTTTAACCACTCCATACTTCTCCACAGCTTGATATGTATAAACAGAGCAGGTTGGGTTGTATCTGCAGGAGTTAGGAAACATAGGGGATATAAACTTTCGATATAATTTAATTAAAAAGAGCACTGCCTTTTTCATCTTCAACCTTCCTTAAAAAATCTTCAAAATCTTCAATAATAACCTCTTCCTTTCTTTTCTCTACGAGAGGGGGAATTATAATTACAACCCACATGTTTTTGAATTTCTCCTGAAGTTTAAAAAATATCTCTCTGATTTTTCTCCTCACTCTGTTCCTCTTGACTGATTTTTTTACACCCACAGGGACAAAGGCAACCTTTAAATTATCTTTTCTTTCATACACAAATGTCAAATTCCTCTCTCTTACCTTTGTCCCATTTTTCATAACTTCTTTAACTTCTCTTTTATTTAATCTTTCTTTAAGTTTAGCCACTAAGAAGGTGTAAGCCTCTTTCTTCCTTTTCTTCTTCTTCTTTTTATAACATTCCTCCCACCAGGAGAGCTCATTCTTTTTAAAAACCCATGAACCTTCCTTGCTTTTCCTTTATGAGGGCGATAAGTTATTCTCATTCTTTATCCTCCTTTAGTTGTTTCTCTCTACTGCTTTGAGTACCTGGGCTATAAATTGATCTTCTGGCAATGCTCCCTCAAACTCTACCTTATCATTTACAATAATTTTGGGAACAGCGTATACACCATACTTTTCAGAGAGATTTGGAAACTCACTTGCTTCCACCATGTCTCCCATAATATTTTCATTTATAAACGCCATTTTATGAGCAATCCTTACTGCTCTCGGGCAGTAAGGACATGTAGGTGTTACAAAAACCTGAATATGGAGAGGTTCCTTCACTGCTTCGACTTTTCTCCTGTTTCTCTCTTTAAGATCAACTTTGTCTCTTGAGGCATCAATTAGGTCCTCAAGAAGAGTTGCAAACTCGTATCCTGCTGGAATTCCAACAAATCTGATTAGTCCCTTATTGTGTCCCTTAATAACCACAGTTGGAATTCTTTCAACTTTATATTCGTCAAATTTTTCTTTATTATCTTCTATGGTATATGCTTCCAGTTTTAATAAATCAGATAATTCTGTGACTTCTTTATACAGTTCTTCTGTTTCTTTACAGTATCTACACACAAGATCCTCGTCTTCATTTGGTGTCCAGATACCTGCAGCTGTTTTTTTAAATAAAAGGATTGTAACTTCGTCTTTGAGTTCTTTTTCAAATTTCTCTCTGACGATTATTCTATCCTTTTCCTGAAGTAATGGCATAACTTCCTCCTTATCTTAAAAAAATTAATTTCGCATAGGCTATTATATCATAAAACCTATCTTTTTCTTGAAGTTAATTATAGCATATTTAAAAGGTAACAAAATATGAGATAATGTATCTAATATTTTGAAAGCAAAACATAAAAGGAGGAATTTATGAATTTTAGAATTGTGGTGGATAGTACGTCTGATATCCCTGACGATTATATAAAAAAATATAACATAAGGGTTGTTCCTTTAAAGGTTATAATAGGGGACAAAACTTACAGGGATAGAATTGACATAACTGATAAAGAGATATGGAGGCTCATGAGTGAGGAAGGTACTATGCCAAAAACCTCTGTTCCAAGTGTCGAGGATTTTATTTCTGTCTATAAGGATCTTGAAAGAGAGGGAGCAGATGGGATTGTATCAATTCATATATCCGGGAAGCTTTCAGCCACTGTGAATGTCGCAAAAATGGCTTCTAAAGAGGTAAAGATACCGGTGATTTCCTTTGATTCAAAATCTGTATCCCTGGGTTCAGGGTTTCTTGCAATTGAAATAGCAAAACTTATTGAAAAAGGAATAGAGTCTCTTGAAGAGATAAAGAAGAAATTAGAAGATCTGAGAGAGAAATTACATGTTTTTCTTGTAGTAAGGAAACTTGACTATCTTATAAGAGGCGGAAGACTCACCAGAGTTGAGGGAATTGTTGGAAAGATGCTTAAGATAAGCCCGGTGATAAAGATTACAAAGGAAGGGACATTATCGCTTTTCTCTTTTACAAGGGGCTATCTTAATGCACTTAAGAAAATTGAACGATACCTTAAGACTTTAGTCAATGATAAAACAGTAAATTTTGCTGTAATGCACGCTATGGAAGAGTCTTTCGGAAGAGACTCCTTTAATAGACTAAAGGCTTCTCTTAAGGTGAAACTTTCCATATTTGGAAGTTTGAGTTCTGTGCTCACTGCGCATGCTGGGCCTGGAACATAGGAATAGCTGTTCTTGAAGTAGATCAATAAAATACTTTATAAAGAAAGAGACCGTTTGGTGGTATTCTTTCTTCTCCCAGCGGATGTTTTGTAGAATTCAAAGCTTCAATTAAAATTTCTTTTGGAAGATTTTCTCTTTCAATTTTTAAAAGTGCCCCCACCATTCTTCTTACCTGATGTCTTAAGAAACTTTTCCCCTCGAAGAATAGGTAATAAAAATCTCCTCTTCTTCTTACAGAGGTTGAATAGATTTCTCTAACAGTGCTCATAGCTTCTCTGACTTCTTTTTTGGTAAAAGCAGAGAAATTGTGTTTTCCAATGAATAACTTTATATTCTCCTCAAGCCTTTCTCTATTAATATTGTATGGAAACCACATAGAGTATCTTCCCATAAATGGATCTGGGAAGTCCTTGCTCGTATTAACCACATAAAAGTATATTTTTTTCTTTGCATCAAACCTTGAGGAAAACCTTAAATGCTCATTTTCTACCTTTCTAATTCTTATGTCAGCCGGTAACCTATTGTTCAAAATTTCTTTAAAATTCTTTGGAGGAATTTCAGTTTCAACAAGGAAGTTTATTACCTGACCAAAGGCATGTACTCCCCTATCTGTCCTCCCTGCGAAATCTATAATTATTTCTGTGTTAAGAAAATCACTCAAAGTGCTTTCTATAACACCTTGAATAGTAGGAAGATCTTTCTGTTTCTGAAACCCAAAATAGTTTGTCCCATCATACTCCACAGTACATTTTATATTCCTTCTCATATAAGT
>QMOO01000081.1 GCA_003648245.1 Caldisericota bacterium | reverse complement strand
TTTATATACAATGTTTTTCCAGTATTTTTGGTTTCATTCTTAATTCTTATTGTTTTTCTATTTCTTTTCTTTAAGAATTAGAATTTAGAGATTGTAGAGAATACAAGTGATGTAAGAGTAGATTCAAAGCTTCTATTTATATCCATTTTTTCCTTGATTCTTTTTGTAATCTCGGTGGAATTTAACTTTCTTTATCCAGCCTTTCTCTTAATTTTTGTAGTATATATACTGTTCTATAAAAAGGTTATTAAATCTATAGATTGGCTCTTACTGCTTATATTCGTGTTGATTTTTATTGATTTTGGAATTCTCTCAGAGATTCCGTTTTTTAGAAACACGATGATTAAAACTAATCTGAATAACGAGAGTAATCTATACTTCTTGTCCATTTTAACTTCTCAGATAATGAGCAATGTTCCTTCCGCAGTTTTCATATCCAGATTTTCTGATAACTGGAGAATTATTTGTATAGGTGGTAATGGTTTGGTTATTGCGTCTTTAGCAAATATTATAGCGCTGAGGATAGCAAAGGATAAAAAGGCGTGGATCAGGTTCCATCTCTTTTCAGTGCCTTATCTTACTATATCTTCTATAATTGTATATTTCTTATTTATTCATTAATTCTTTGTTGTGCTAAAATCTATTTAGAATGGATGAAGTTAAGGAGACAGCAAGACTCATTAAAGATTCTAAATTTATTGTCGCTTTATCTGGTGCAGGAATATCAACGAATGCCGGTATTCCAGATTTTAGAGGTCCAAAGGGAATTTATACTCTTGGTCTCTATGACCCGGATAAAGTTTTTGATATAGATTATTTTCTTATAGATCCTGTTCCCTTTTATAATTTTGCAAGGGAATTTGTTTCTCTTTTAGAAAAGGTGAAACCAACATTTACACATACCTTCCTTGCCAAACTTGAATCTCAAGACAAACTTAAGGCTATAATCACTCAGAATATAGATTTACTTCATGAAAAAAGTGGTTCAAAAAATATTATTAATCTGCATGGAACCTTACTAACTTCTCATTGCACTCAATGTGGAAAAAAGTATCCTTATGAGGAGATGAAGGAGAAGATATTTAAAGAGGAAGTTCCAAAATGTGATAGGTGTGGAGGTGTTATAAAACCTGATATAGTGTTCTTCAAAGAGAGGGTAAGGGATTTTGACAAGGCAGTTGAGTTATCAAAGAGAGCAGACCTTTTCTTTGTAATAGGAACATCTTTAAAAGTCTATCCCGCATCTTTACTTCCTCAGTTTACAAAGGGAAAAATAGTTGTGGTGGGTAGTGGAGATATAAATCTAAAATTTATAACCCCTTATATTGTAATAAGAAGAGATATTGATGAATTCTTTAAAGAAGTGAACAAAGAACTGGAGGTGATTAAATGATTGAGGAAAAATTGAAAGATATGGGTTTTACACTTCCTGAGCCATCTAAGCCTGTAGGTTCATACCTCCCTGTTGTAAGGTCAGGTAAACTCATTTTTCTTTCAGGTGTTATCTCGGGTAAGAAGGGAAAAGTAGGAAGGGATCTTGATATAGATGAGGCAAATAGAGAGGCAGAAAAATGTGCATTAACCCTTCTATCCAATCTGAAAAAGGAGATTGGTTCACTTGATAAGGTAATAAGGATTGTGAAATTAGAAGGATTTGTAAATTCGGCAGAAGGATTTACCGATCAGCCAAAGGTTATAAACGGTGCAAGCGATTTATTGGTGAACCTATTTGGAGATAAGGGAAAACATGCAAGAATTGCTGTGGGAGTGAGCGAACTCCCGTTGGACTCCTGTGTGGAAATAAGCATGATTGTGGAGGTTGAGAATGACTAGAGATGAAGCTATTAAACTTATTAAGGAGAAACTTAATAATGAGAATCTTGTGAAGCACTCCATAGCAGTGGGCGCTATAATGAGAGGACTGGCAAAATATTTTGGTGAGGATGAGGAAAGGTGGGAGTTGTGTGGTCTTCTCCACGATATAGATTATGGAGAAACCATTGACGACCCAGATAAGCACTCCTTAATTGGAGGCAAAATGCTAAGAGAGATGGGGTTTGATGAGGAATTTGTAAATGCCGTGGAAGCACATAATGAAAGACACGGAATACCCAGAAATTCCCTTATGGCTAAAGCGTTGTTTGCCGCCGATCCTATATCTGGTCTTATTACAGCCACTGCACTGGTAATGCCTGAAAAGAAAATGGAGAGTGTAAAGGTAAAATCCGTTAAAAAGAAATTTAAAGCAAAGGAGTTTGCAAAAGGTGCGAATAGAGAGCAGATAAAGACCTGCGAGACAGAACTTGGAATTCCTCTCTCTGAATTTATTGAAATTGCTCTAAACTCAATGAAAGAAGTTTCTGATGAGCTTGGGCTTTGAGGAGATATTTATAAATCTTGAATTTCTCACCATATTGGTGGTTTACAACAGAAGAAGAGAGTTAATTGAAAGAGTAAAAATTCTTGATGAAGAAGTAGAAGAGAATACGAATAATTTTTTTGTTAAAGAGATAGTTATTGATGTTTTTTATGGAAGGAAAGAGTTGGATTTAAAAATTTTGAATCTCTCTTGCCTGACGGAGTTTCAGAAAAAAGTCCTTATTAAAACTAAGGATATACCAAGAGGAAAGGTAAGTACATATAAAAAACTTTCAGAAAAGGTTGGCGTGGAAGGAGGAGCAAGAGCAGTTGGAAATGTTATGAGATTTAATCCCTTTCCAATACTAATTCCCTGCCATAGGGTTATAAAAAGTAATAGAGAAATAGGAGAGTATGGGGGCGGAAAGACGCTGAAGAGGAAATTGTTAATTTTTGAAGGCGTAGGATTTGAAAACAAATGGAAGGTTTTAAATGAATATGTGGTATAATTTGAAATGTTTTGTGTCTATGGTATAATTTGAAGGAACAAAACTTGAAAGTAGTATATCAGATAAGATAATAGGAATTAGGAGGAATTATGAAAACAACTCTTATAAAACCAAAAGAAGTAGTTAGAACTTGGTGGTTGATTGATGCCAAGGATAAAACCCTTGGAAGGATTGCAGTTGTTATTGCAAAATTGCTTATGGGTAAGCATAAGCCAGATTATACTCCATACGCTGATTCAGGTGATTATGTTGTGGTAATTAATGCGGATAAGATAAGGGTATCTGGTGAGAAGGAGATTGAAAAAATTTATTATCATGCATCGGGTTATCCAGGTGGTTTGAAGGAAACAAGGTTTAGGGATATGATTAAAAAACATCCAGACTTTCCTATAAGAAGCGCTGTTAAGGGAATGCTTCCAAAGAATAAACTAAGATACAGGATGCTTAAAAGACTTAAAGTTTATGCTGGTAGCGAGCATCCACATAATTCACAGAACCCTGTGCCATATAAGGAGGAGAAATGAGCCCACTTATTGCTGGAAAGAGAAAGACATCTATTGCAAGAGTAAAGTTGAGTCCGGGTAAAGGAACAATCACAGTTAATGGAAAATCTTTTGAGGAATACTTTCCAATTTTATTTCATAGACTTGTAGTTCTTCAACCATTTAAAGAAACAGGCAGAGAAGGAAAATATGATGTTGTGGTAAAAGTAGAGGGAGGAGGAAAAAGCTCACAGGCTCAGGCAATAAGGCATGCTATTTCCCGTGCTCTTTCTGATTTAGAACCTTCTTTAAGACAAATACTGAAATCTAAAGGACTCCTTTCCTTTGACGCCAGAATAAAAGAAAGAAAGAAACCAGGTCTTCATAGAGCAAGAAAAGCAAGACAGTATAGAAAGAGATAAGTTTTAGTTAAAGGAGGGAAATTTTTTGGGAAAAAGTATTGTTGTAACCTCTGGTAAGGGAGGGGTTGGTAAAACTACTATTGTAGGAAACATTGGAACAGGTCTTGCGCTTAAAGGAAAAAGAGTGGTTCTTATTGATGTTGACATAGGTTTAAGGAATCTTGATCTTGTTCTTGGGCTGGAGAATAGAATTGTTTATACAATAATGGATGTGCTGGATGGTTCATGTAAACTCTCACAAGCCCTGGTTAAGGATAAAAGATTCAAAAATAGACTCTATCTTCTTCCTGCAGCTCAAACAAGAATGAAAGAAGAGATTAAAATTGAGGATTTAAGGGATATAGTGTTAAAGTTAAAAAAAGAATTTGATTTTGTTATTCTCGACTCTCCTGCAGGTATAGAACATGGTTTCAGACTTTCAACTTTATCCAGTGATGAAGCTATAGTGGTTACAACACCTGAAATTACAGCCATAAGAGATGCAGATAGAGTAATAGGTCTTCTTGAATCCATGGAAATTTTTGATCCTAAACTTATAATAAACAGAGTAAAGTTTGATATGGTAAAGAAGGGTGAAATGCTTGATTGGAAGGATATATCCGATATTCTTTCTGTGGAAGTAATAGGACTTGTTCCTGAGGACGAGTATGTGACAATATCAACCAATATGGGTGAACCCGCCATTCTAAACCAGAAATCCCCAGGTGGGAGAGAGATGATGAATATAGTAAGAAGAATGCTTGGTGAAGATGTCCCAATAGTTGAAGAAAAATCAAAAGAAGGTTTTCTTGATAAGTTGTCTCACCTGTTTAAAAAGGAGAGATAGGAGTGTCTTTTCTAGGTATAGGTAAGAGAAAAAAAAGCGGGAGAATTGCTAAGGAAAGAATAGCTTTTGTGCTTTATTCAGACAGACTTGCACTTTCTCCTAAGAAGATAGAGGAGTTGAAAAAAGATTTCTATTCCCTGGTACTTAAGTATGTGAAATTGAATGAGGAAGACATAAGTATAAAGATAAGAAGAGAAGGTAAAAGGACAATACTCATAGCAGAATTTCCAATGAAACAAAATTAAGGATTCTCTGTCAAATAATAGGAGTAAAAAATGAAGAAAATAAGTGTTGTATTTACGATTCTCTTATTAATGTTTAACTTAATATTGTTCAAAAGAACTTTTGCCCAGACAGATCTGGATTTATTTGTGAAGGATGTAAGGATTTCAAAAACCATTATATTTGAAGGTGACTCTTTCGATGTCTTGGTTAATTTAGGTGTTCAGGGTGAGTGGGAAGAGGTGAAGGAGAACCATGAAGTTGTGGTGTCTCTCTTCTGGGATGTTCCTTCAAGGTTTACGCTTATAGATTCAAAGATTATAACTGTTGATCAAAAGAGTGTTTTAGTTAACTTCAACGTAAGCCTTGAAGAGAAAGATTTCATATCTGAATCCATGAATTTAATAGGAGATAGATATCTTGTTGTAGAAGTAGATAGTGGACATGATCTCCCAGAACTGAACGAGAAGAACAATGTATTTAAAGAGAAGATTCATATATTTTCTAAAAAGTCCACTATAATTGATTTGTGGATAGGCAAAAAAACTGCCTTCATCAACAGTGAAGAGTATGAACTTGACGTTCCCCCAGTTATAAAAGATGGAAGAACCCTTGTCCCTATAAGATTTATTGCTGAGGGATTTGGTGGAGAGATAGAGTGGGATG
>QMOO01000080.1 GCA_003648245.1 Caldisericota bacterium | reverse complement strand
TCTATGAGTTCATCGTAAGTTTTTTTAAGTTCTCTCTTAAGAAGAACCGAACCAATGACAGTTTCTTCAGAGAGCTTTTCGCTTATTTCTCTTGGAAGTCCAAGATAAACACCGGCATCGCTCATGGATTTGAGAAACAAAAATATGTAAGCTGGACCTGATCCACTTAGAGATGTTCCAATGTCTATAAATTCTCCCTTTTCCACATAAACATCTTCACCAAGAGAAGAGAGTATTTTTTTAACTATATTTCTTTCCTCTTCATTTAAACCCGAATCTGTCCACACTGTTATTCCTTTTCCAATCCTTGAGGGAAGGTTTGGCATACATCTTACAACTTTCTTTGCTTTAAGATGATCCTTCAAATTTTTAATGCTTATTCCAGCAAGAATTGAGATTAGTATTTTTCCGTCAAATTTACCAGTTAGTTCCTTTGATATTTCTTCAAGATTCTGTGGTTTTATGGAAAGTATTACAATGTCTGAAAACTTAAGAGCATCAATATTTTCAGTTGAACCCATTACTTTGTATCTTTCCAGTAATTTTTTAAGATGTGTGGCTGTTTTTGTAGTTATAAATATGTCAGATTCCTTAAATCCTTTGTTTAAGAGCCCCTTAAGTAGAGATTCACCCATCTTTCCACAGCCAATTATTGAAACTTTCATTTTCTCACCTGCCCTTCACCGAATATTATGTATTTTGTAGTTGTAAGTTCTTTAAGACCCATAGGACCTCTTGCATGAAGTTTTTGTGTGGATATTCCTATTTCTGCTCCAAAACCGAACTCAAACCCATCTGTGAATCTCGTTGATGCATTCACATATACACATGAAGAATCCACAGAAGAGAGAAACTTCATTGCATTGCTGTAATCTTCTGTGATTATAGCATCTGAGTGATGAGTTCCATATTTATTTATGTGCTCTATTGCTTCATCAACATTTGATACAACCTTTACCGCTATTTTAAGATCAAGATACTCCTTAGTCCAATCTTCTTCTGTGGCTGGTATTGTGTCTTTGTAGATTTCCTGAACTTCTCTATCACCTATTATGCTAACTCCCTTCTCTTTTAAAGCATCAAGAATAGGGACAATGTGCGTCTCTTTTACTTTTCTATGAAACAGAACTTTCTCTACCGCATTACATACAGAAGGCCGTTGAACCTTTGCATTTACGATTATTCTCTTTGCCATCTCAAGCTTTCCTGTTTCATCTACAAATATATGAACAACTCCCGCTCCAGTTTCAATTACAGGAACTTTTGCATTTTCCTTAACAAAATTTATAAACTTAGCACTGCCCCTTGGGATTACTACATCAAGGTATTCTGTTAAAGTGAGAAGTGTAAAAACTGCTTCTCTATTGGTTGTTTCAATCAATTGAATGGAACCTTCAGGAATTCCCACCTTGTATGCAGCCTCTGATAGAATCTTCCATATGACGATGTTTGAATTTATTGCCTCACTTCCTCCTCTAAGAATTACGCAGTTTCCACTTTTTAAAGTTAAACCTATAGCATCCGCTGTGACATTGGGTCTTGCCTCATAAATCATTCCTATTAATCCAATTGGAACTCTCATCTTCATAATTCTTAAGCCGTTTGGTCTTTGCCAGCCTGATACCAGTTCACCTACAGGGTCAGGAAGAGAAGCTACAACTTTTAAACCTTCAGCAATACCATAAATTCTTTTTTCATTAAGAAGGAGTCTATCAAGTAAAGATTTAGATAATCCCTTATCCTCACCTCTAATCATGTCTTTTTTGTTTTCCTTTATAATAAGATCTTTTTTCTTTACAAGTTCTTCTGCCATAAAGAGAAGAGCGTTATTTTTCACCTCTGTCGGAAGGATTGCAACTATATTTTTAACCTCAAATGCTTTCTTTGCCTTTTCAATTACTTCTTTCATATAGCACCTCTTTTATTCATTTTATTTATTTTTAAGTTCTCTAACAAGAAGAGGGAGAAATTCTCCTACATCTGTAACAATTCCCAGAGTTTGAGCTGATCCTCTATCCATTAGTTTTGTTACCACTGATGGATTTATATCTATACATACCGTTTTAACATAAGAAGGGATTAAATTACCAACTGCTATGGAGTGAAGCATGGTTGACATCATAAGAATCAAATCTATATCTCTTAAGAGTTCCCTCATTTTTCTTTGAGCAACTATTGTATCAGTTATAACCTCAGGCAATGGTCCATCGTCTCTTATACTTCCAGCAAGAACAAAAGGAACATGATTCTTTATAAGTTCATACATCACACCACTTTTTAAAACACGAGCTTCAACGGCTTTCTTAATGGATCCAATTTTTCTTATGGTGTTTATGGCTCTTAAGTGATTTCTGTGTCCATGCTCTGATATTTCCCCTGTTTCTATGTTTATACCAAGGGATGTTCCAAAGAGAGCATACTCTATATCATGTACTGCAATTGCATTTCCTCCAAAGAAAGCATCCACGAAGCCCAATCTTATCATTTCCGCTAGGAAAATGTGAGCACCTGTATGTACAACTGCAGGACCTACCACAACGCCAATCTTTCCATCCCTTTCTTTTATCTTTTTTATCTCCCTTGCTACTGCCCTTATAAGCGTACCCTTTGGTTTCTCTATGGAAACATCGCTGTTCATGAATTCAAATGGTCCAAGATTTCCTCTTGGCCTTTCTGGTGGTTCAATTCTTATTCCATCAAAGCCTGTAACGACCATTTCTCCTATTTTTAATTCATTTATTGGTTTTGTTTCCGCTTCTTCCCCCTTAACTACAATTACACAATCCATCTCAGGGTTTTTTACATATATCCATTTTTTGTTAAGCCTTATATAAGTTTTGTGGTTTGTGGTTGAATAAAAGTTATCTGGAGCAACTCCATCTTTCTCTACAGGTGACAGGTTAACTTCCTTTTCCTCTGTAAGAGTGGCGCCTAATTTCTGTAACTCTTCAAGAATATCCTCAAGAAGTTCCCTTTTTTCTGCCATAACAAGAAGCTTTGCATAACTTGGAAGCTCTCTTCTTTTACCTATCTCAAATTCAAGAATTTCAAATTCGCCCCCCATGTTCATGATAACGTCAAAAATCTTAGGTAGAATCATTGAGTCAATTATATGACCTCTTAGCTCTATCTCCTCTCTCTGCATGTGATAATTTTAATTTCTTTTTATGAATAAGTCAAACCTCAGAAAACTAATCTATTATTCCGCTGTGAAGAAAATTCCATAGTTTATATATAATTTTTTTATAAGAGAAATCTCTTCTTAAAATTCCAAGTCTTGACTCCCACTCTTCGTCCTCTTCTATGTCTTCCAATCTGTATATAAAAACCTTTTCTATACCAAGTTCACTGGATTCTTTTAAAGATTTCATAATAAACTCACTCTGTTCTTCCTCAGTGTGTGTAGCTGTAGAACATCCAAGTTCTGTTATCCAGATTTTCTTGTTTATATTGTATTTTTTAAAGAGCCTTTTAATATATCTAACCTTGTCTTTCAGAGTTTCCTTTTGATTACAATAAATGTGGAAGGATATTACATCAACAAAATTTCCTCCTCCAAGTTTTAAGAACTCTTCAAGAAAATCTGGATTAAACTTTCCATCACCAGGATCGCTAAGAGCCAATCCCCCCAGAACCACTGTACTCTCACTATCTACCTCCTTCAATGTTTTATACGCAGATTCTACAAGTTCTTTATACTCCTCTACGCTTCCTCTCCAGAAAAATTCCGTATCTGGTTCGTTCCATATCTCCCACATTTTAATTAGACCTTTATATCTAATTGCTATTTTTCTTATGAAGTTTTCCCAATCTTTAATGTCTTTCGGAGGATAATACATATAATCATTGCTTTCGAATGGCGATTTATAATCTCCACCTGAAGATGCCCACCAGGGTGTAAAAGCCAAAACATAAAGGATGTCAATATGGCGATTTTTATGTTGTAATACCAGATTATCAGGTTCCTCCCAGAACCAGTGTTTGTTCCAATATTTTATTTCTATCCCTGCCCATGGAATTCCTGTTCTGCTTAACCTAAAACCAATTGATCTTGCCATTACTATTTCTTTTTCTGTTACACAATTGGATATTCCTGTCCAATCATTTATATAAATCATTCCTGATGCTAAAAATGTTAATATGAAAAGAAATATAAGCATAATGAATCTTTTAATTTTCGGTTTCTGCATGTATTTATTTTATCAGCTTCTCACCATTACCACACCCTGCCAGATTTAATATCTATCTTTCTTCCTATCATTGAAAACAAGAAGAAATCTACCAGAAGAGTATCAATAAAACTTAAGTTAGCATCCTCTATTATGATTGATAGAGTAATTTATTTGACAATATTAAACAGTTAAATGTATAATTTTCTTAAAGAAAGGAGAGAGAAATTGGTTAAAAGAAAAGATGGAAGACAACCTGATGAATTGAGAAAGTTTTCTATAGAAATAGATTTCTTAAAGTATCCTCTTGGTTCAGTTCTTGTTCAGATGGGAGACACTAAGGTTATATGTACTGCCATGGTTGAAGAGAAGGTGCCGCAATTCTTAAGAAACACAAATATGGGATGGATCACAGCAGAGTATTCACTTCTTCCAGGTTCAACCTATCCAAGAACTATGAGGGATATTGATAAAGGTAGAATAGAAGGAAGAAGTCAGGAGATTCAGAGGATAATCGGAAGAACTTTAAGGACCTGTGTTGATTTAAAAGGAATTCCTGGAATGACTGTATGGATTGATACAGATGTAATACAGGCAGATGGTGGGACAAGGACTGCCGCAATAAATGGAGGATTTGTTGCTCTCTATCTTGCTCTCTCAAGGATGTTTAAGAGAGGGAAAATTCCTTATTTTCCCATTAGATACTTCATAGGTGCTGTGAGTGTAGGAATTGTATCTGACGAGATTCTTTTAGATTTGAACTTCAGTGAAGATTTTGAGGCACAGGTTGACATGAATATTGTTATGAATGAGCAGAAAAAAATTATAGAGATTCAGGGAACGGGAGAAAAAAGAGAGTTTTCCGTTGAAGAGCTTTTTAAACTTGTTAAATTTGCATGGAAAGGCATAAATGAAATAATAAATTATGAAAAAGAACTTCTTAAAAACACTATTAGTGGCTACTGAGAATCCCCACAAGCTAAGAGAGTATATAGGGGTTTCTAAATTGTTTGATTTAAAAGTAAAATTTCTGTCTCTTAAAGACTTCGATGGGTTTTCATTACCAGAAGAAACAGGGAAAACATTTCTTGAGAATGCTCTTATCAAGGCAAGATATGCTTTTGAAAAAACAAAAATTCCAACAATTGCAGACGATTCTGGATTAATCATTGATTATCTTGGTGGAAAACCAGGTGTTTTTTCAAAAAGATTTGCAGGGGAAGATGGAGATTTTGAAAAGAATATAAAAAAGGTACTGCTACTTCTTGAAAATGTACCTTTTGAAAAGAGAAAAGCAATGTTTAAGACTGTTATAGTTTATAAGGATAACGATAGAGAAGAGGCTTTTGAGGGAACGCTGAATGGTTATATATGGTTTGAAAAAAGGGGTACAGGAGGGTTTGGGTATGATCCTATATTTTATCTTCCAGAACTTGATAGAACCATAGGGGAACTCACATTTGAAGAGAAGAACAAAATTAGTCACAGAAGCAAAGCTTTAAGAAAGCTATTTACTTA
>QMOO01000079.1 GCA_003648245.1 Caldisericota bacterium | reverse complement strand
GTGATTATTACCTCTATTCTTTCCTCTGAATAGACATTTATAAATGGAAAGATAAGAAAGACTATCAAAAGGAGAGAAATTAACTTAATACCCATATTTTACCTCCCGTTCTATTCTTCTCTTCAAATCCTTCTCTTTAAGTTTTCTTCTTCTATCATAGAGTTTCTTTCCCTTCCCAACTCCTATTTCTACTTTAATCAATCCTTTATCATTTACATATATAGTTAAAGGCACTGCTGTATATCCTTTTTCACTTAGCTTCCCCTGAAGTCTTAGTATCTGTCTTTTATGTAAGAGGAGCTTTCTTCTCCTCATCCTTTCATGGTTCCCGAAATGAGCGTTTGGATACGGTCCTATGTCAAGGTTTACAAGGTATGCTTCTCCATTCTCAACCCTTACATAAGAATCCTTGAAACTTACCCTCCCTTCTTTAATGGATTTAACTTCAGTTCCAAGAAGAGAGATACCTGCCTCAATCTTTTCCTCTACATCAAGGGTTAAAAGCGCCTTTCTGTTTTTTGCTATAACTCTCTCTATATTCATCCTTTTTATTATACAATTTGACGCTATTTTTTCAATTTTTGTTCAATTCTGAATTGGTTAGGGTGAAAAATTTGGTAAAATTGTGGGGGAGGTGAAAAATGATTAGAACAGTTATCTATGTCATTTTGTTTATACTTGCCATAATATTCCTCTTCCAGAACGGGAGTCAGCCGGTTACTCTCACTTTTCTTAAGTGGTCAACTCCAGAACCCATACCAGTGGGTTTTATCTTCATAGGAGCACTTTTGTTTGGTGCTATCGTTGTCTGGCTCTGGCACTTACCTCAGATTATCTTTCTTAAAGGAAAAACGAGATCCATGAACAGAAGAATTACAAAGCTTGTAGAGGATATAAAGAGAAAGGAGAATGAGTTAGAGGCACTAAAGAAAGAGAAAGAGGAGCTTGAGAGTAAGTTGAGAGAGTTTGAGGAGAAGATTAAACTTGTTGAAGAAAAGAAACCTGGGAAAATAGAAGAGCCTGAAGAAAAGAAGGAGGGAGAAGAGAGAGAAGTTGTAGAAGAAAAAGAGAAGAAGGAGAAAAAGAGAGGATTCTTCGGCTTTTTTAAAGGCAGGAGAGATGAAGAGGGAAGTAATTAGAAAGCTTGCCATAGGTGGAATTATTGCTGGATTGTATCTTTCTTTGACTCTTTTATTCGCACCTATAAGTTTCAAAGCATTTCAAATAAGGGTGTCTGAAGCCTTGAGTCTTCTTCCTTTTATATTCCCAGAGGCCATTTTAGGACTTTTTGTGGGTTGTTTTATTGCCAATCTTTTTTCTCCCTTCGGGATAATTGATGTAGTTTTCGGATCCTCTCTCACTCTTCTTGCTGCATATCTCACCTATCTTTTAGGTAAAACCAAAAAACCCTATCTTGCTCCAATCCCTCCTATTCTTGTAAACGGCTTTGGGGTAAGTTTCTATATTACTCTTCTTTCAAAAGGGAGCGTCTTTTCCATTGCAAATTTTGATTCGGGTTTGTATCTTTCTATATCTATATCGATAATAATAGGTGAGATGATAGCAACCTATCTTATTGGTCTTCCCCTTTTATATGCCCTTATGAAGTTACCATTTTTAAGGAGGATAGAAAATGAATTTTAGAGTTACTCTTGCACAAATAAACCCTAATTTAGGACGAATTGATGAGAATGTCAAAAAACATGAGTTTTTTATTAAAAATGCCATAAATGAGGGAAGTGATTTAATTATATTTCCAGAGCTATCTCTTACAGGATATTATCTTGAAGATGGTGCTTTTGATGTTGCAATGGATAGGAAAGAAATTGAGAGTATTTTTTCAGGCTTAAGTAAAAAGATTGATATTGTTGT
The DNA here is from genome assembly GCA_003648245.1 of Caldisericota bacterium. The sequence continues at coordinate 3,978 of QMOO01000079.1, read as the reverse complement.
AGGTTTTGTAGAGAAGGGAGAGGATAAGAATTTCTACATTTCTCAAGCCTATCTATCTTATGGGAAAATTATTCATGTCCATAGAAAGATTTATCCTCCCACACACGGAATGTTTGAAGATTTGAAGTTTTTTGGGAAGGGAAAATATGTTAAAAGTTTTCATACAAAATTTGGAAAAGCAGGGATATTGGTTTGTAGAGATTTCTTTCACCCATCACTACCTCTTATTTACTATCTAAAGAATGTCGATTTTATGATTTTTGTTTCTGCAATCCCGGTGAGAGGTGGCTACAATGAAAAAGATGTCGGTATTTTTAGAGCAACAGATTCTCTCATATCCTCATATGCCTCAAGATTTCAGAGTTTTATATTTTTTGTAAACAGAGTTGGTTTTGAGGAAGGGATAGGTTTTATGGGTGGTTCAAGTATTAAGGATCCATACGGTACCAGCATACTTAGCCTACCTCTTGTAGAGGAAACAATGGGGACTAAAGAGATACGTACCTCTTTAATTGAGGAGGCAAGATTTAATCTTCCTTTAAGAAGAGAGGAAGATATAGACTTAATTATTTCAAACATAGAGGGGATCCATGATGATTGAGCTTACGCTTAATAAAGAGTTTGCTAAGAAATATATAGTAGAGTTTATAAGGGAAGAGAGTAAAAAAATTGGCCTTAAAAAAACAGTTATTGGTTTGAGTGGAGGTATTGACTCTACTCTCTCATTTTACCTTTCCGTTGAAGCTCTTGGGAGCGAAAATGTTATTGGGATAATCATGCCATATGGAGAACTTGGAAAGAAATCAAAATCGGATGCCATAAAGATAACAGAGATTCTAAAAACAGAAAGAGAAGTTGTTGATATTAAAGCTATGTGTGATCCATACTTTGAAAAGGAAAAGATGGATAGAGTGAGGAAAGGGAATTATATGGCAAGAACAAGAATGGCAGTACTTTTTGATAAATCGAAGAAGTATTCTGCTTTTGTCACAGGAACATCCAATAAAAGCGAGATTTTGGTTGGATATACCACATGGTATGGAGACATGGCAGCTTCTATCCTTCCCCTTGGTGATCTATACAAAACACAGGTAAGAATTCTTGCTAAATATTTGGGAGTTCCAGACTTCATTTTAAATAAGGTTCCATCAGCAGAACTCTGGGAGGGACAAAGTGATGAAGGTGAGATGGGCATAACCTACGATGAATTAGATAAAATACTATATCTTCTTGTTGATTTGAGAAAGAAACCCTCTGAGGTTGTAAAAGAAGGATTTGATGAGGTAAAGGTTAATAAGGTTTTAAAGATGGTTTTTAATTCCCACTTTAAGAGGAAGTTTCCACCAGTTCCTAAAATTTCATCAAGAACTGTCGGCATAGATTTCTTATACTTTAGAGACTACAGACCACCTTACTTATGAAAAAGATAAAGGTTATAGTTTTTGATTTCGATGGAACTCTTGTAGATACAAAACTTGATATTGCAAGATCTGTAAATTTTCTCCTTAAGGAAGAAAATCTTCCACCTATTTCAGAGGAAAAAATATATGAATTTATAGGTAATGGTACTGATATTCTTCTTGAAAAGAGCTTCTCCTATGCAAATGGGAAGATTAAAGATGGGATTATAGATAGATACTTTGAAATATATGAAGAACACATGTTTGATAATACAAGACCCTTCCCTGAAATTTTAGATGTGCTTGATAGGATAAAAGACAGGTGTTTATATATATTGACAAATAAACACGAAAGATTTGCGGTAAAGATACTTAAACACATTGGTATCTTCAATTATTTCAAAGAAGTGGTTGGAGCTGATACCTTTAGCGTTAAAAAACCAGATCCCTTTGGTATAATAAGGGTCATTAATAAAGAGGGGGTTAGTAAAGAAGAGGTTTTGATGGTTGGAGATAGTGTGGTTGATATAAAGACTGGAAAGAACGCAAAAGTTTTAACCTGTGGTGTTTTGTGGGGACTTGGTAAACTTGATGAACTTAAGAGACAGGAGCCAGATTTCCTTATAACCAAACCTTATGAAATTTTAGATATAGTTAATTAATTAGAAAGTTGAGTAATGTATTCATCGTAAACTTTCTTAAAGTGGTATCCATATATGCTAAGTGTAATAACCTTTACAAGACTTTTTGGTTTTGTGAATAGAGTTTTTATAAATGTTTTCCAGTAGAAGAATCTTGAATTCTCAATAGAACCAAGAATAAAAATTGACTTTAGAAAAGCTTTTGCCCCATACATGAATTCTGAAAATGTAATTTTATACCTGCTCTTCGGATTATAGTTCTTTATAAACTCTAAGAGCCTTTTATAGTAATATTTGTAGGAGTAAATTGTTTTAACCACCTTTTTATAACCTTCAACCAGCTCCTCTACAGTCATGTTTTTAGGAATAAAGTTCACCGAAAAGTCAGTGTTATTTCCAGTGCTTATCTCAATAAGCCTTTTCTCCTTCTTAAGTCTCTTAAAGAGTCTTGTCTCTGGAAGTACATTAAGAATTCCCACCATGGATACACATATTCCACTATTCTGAATGAAGTTTATCATTTTATCAAATATTAACTTTGTATCGTGATCAAAACCAAGTATGAAACCTCCCATCACTTCAAAGCCCTTTCTTTGAAGTAATTTTATGGATGAAAGGAGATTTCTCTTTGTATTCTGAAGTTTACCCGTCTCTTTGAGACTCTCCTCATTAGGTGTTTCTATTCCCACAAACACCTTATCAAAGTTAGCCTTAATCATTAAGTTCATGAGCTCTTCATCATCACAGAGATTGATAGATGCCTCAGTTAGAAATGTGAACGGATAATCCCTTTCTTCTTGCCATGTTATGGTGGATTTTAACATCTCTTTTACCTTTTCCTTGTTGCCTATAAAGTTATCATCCACAATAAAAACAGATCCTCTCCATCCTCTCTCGTACACAGATTGAAACTCTTCAACCATCTGCTCAGGGGTTTTGGTTCTTGGAATCCTTCCGTTTATTATGATAATGTCACAGAACTCGCAATTAAAAGGACAACCTCTTGAGAATTGAACTGGAATTGAAACATAGTTTTTAAAGTCTACAAGATCCCATCTTGGTATTGGAACCTCCTTCATATCAGGTTTTCTAAAAGGGATGTAGAGATGATTAAGCTGACCTTTATTCATATCCTCAATTAAATCACCCATGACAGTTTCTGCCTCACCCACTACGATAGAATCAACAAAGGGAAAGTCTTTGTATCCCGTAGTAAACATTGGACCACCAGCAACTATTTTCTTATTAAATTTTTTAGCCCTCTCTATAATATTTAAAGTTGATTCTTTTTGAACAAGCATTGCGCTTAAGAAAATATAATCTGCCCACTTTATGTCCCTGTCTTTCAGTTTCTCCACATTTAAATCTATCAATTTAACATTCCATTCCTCTGGCAGGAAAGAAGCTACAGTTAGAAGTCCAAGGGGTGGAAAAGATGCCTTTTTCCCAACAAACTTAAGCGCATACTTAAAACTCCAGAATGTGTTAGGATATTCTGGATAAACCATGAGTACATTCATAATTTACCTCCTCATAAGATTATAGCACTTATACATTTACTTGACAAAAGCCGCTTTTATGTTAAACTTTAAGGGTGCTTTAGGGCACGAAAAATTTTTAGGAGGCAAAAGCAGCATGATTAAAGGCAAAGTTAAATGGTTTGACTCTTCAAAGGGTTACGGTTTTATCACAAGAGATGACGGCGGAGAGGATGTATTTGTACATTACTCTGCTATTAGTGGAGACGGTTTCAAAACCCTCAGAGAGGGTGAAGAAGTGGAGTTTGAGGTAGTCCAGGGAGAGAAAGGACCACAGGCAAAGAACGTTAAGAAACTTTCTTTATAGAGAAGTTTCTTGGAAGAGAAAGCCCCGAATATTCGGGGCTTTCTCTTCCAAGAAACTTCTCTATAAAGAAAGTTTCTTAACGTTCTTTGCCT
>QMOO01000078.1 GCA_003648245.1 Caldisericota bacterium | reverse complement strand
TTACACAATGGAAAAATAGATGTGAGGAGTATTCTAGGGGAAGGAACCACATTTACAATTTTTATCCCTCAAAATCCTTAACACAAATTTAACAAAAAATTTATACCTAATTAACCCTCTCCCACTATAATGTTAACGAAAAACTTTTTAGGAGGTTTTTTATGAGAAAACTTTTAATTCTTTTGGTGGTAGTATCACTGGCAACCTCTATGATTCTAACCGGGTGCAAAAACGAAGAGACACCTTCCAAAGAACCTCAAAAAAATATTGAGCTCATAGGAGCAGGAGCAACTTTTCCTCAACCACTATACACAAAGATGTTTGATGTCTATTACAAGAATACCGGGGTTAAGGTTAACTATCAGGGAATTGGTTCAGGAGGAGGGATAAGGCAACTTCTTGAGATGGCGGTAGATTTTGGTGCCACTGATGCCTATATGTCTGATGATCAGCTTAAAGAGGCACCACAGAAGATTGTACACATTCCTATGGCACTTGGAGCAGTGGTTGTAACATACAATCTTGAGGGAAATCCAAAGCTTAAGCTTGACGGAGAAACAATATCAGATATCTTTCTTGGAAAAATAACAAAGTGGAATGATGATAGAATTAAAAGACTAAATCCAGATGTAACTCTTCCAGACATGAATATTACAGTTATTCATAGATCTGATGGAAGTGGAACGACATTTATATTCACAGATTTTCTATCCAAAGTAAGTGAGGAGTGGAAAGAAAAGGTGGGTTGTGGAAAATCACTGAACTGGCCTGTGGGACTTGGTGCAAAGGGAAATCCCGGAGTTGCTGGGCTTGTAAAACAAACTCCTGGTTCAATTGGATATGTAGAACTTTCCTATGCCGAGGAGAACAACCTTCCATACGCCATGATAAAGAACAAAAAGGGTAATTTCATCAATCCATCACTTGAGAGCGTATCTCTTGCAGCAAATGTTCCTCTTCCTGACGATACAAGGGTTAGACTCACAAACACAGATGCAGAGAAGGGTTATCCTATATCAAGTTTCACATGGATAATAGTGTATGAGAATCAGAACTACAAAGGAAGGAGCAAGGAAAGAGCAGAAGAACTTGTAAAACTGCTGTGGTGGATGATTCATGAAGGGCAGGAATACAACGAACCTCTCCTATATGGGAGACTTCCAAAGGCAGCGGTAGAAAAGGCAGAAAGGATAATAAAGGGAATCAATTATGATGGAGAGCCACTCCTTAAGCAATAATCACAAAAGATCCCTCAAGGATAATGTGGAGAGGGGAGAGAGGTTTTTCAGAGCCTTTCTCCTCTCCCTTGGTGTATTTATGATCCTTCTTGTCTCCTCAGTCCTTCTAACCCTTGTCTTAAATTCTCTCCCTTCCATAAAAGAATTTGGTCTTTCCTTCTTTACAGGAGCAACATGGAATCCTGTGAATGGGAAGTTTGGCGCCTTACCATTTCTTATGGGAACGCTTCTAACATCCATTCTCTCACTTTTAATCTCAGTCCCTTTCTCCCTTTCAATATCAATACTTATTTCAGATTATATAAAAGGTGGATTGCTTTCCTCCATTCTTCAAATATTCACAGAACTCATTGCTGGTATTCCCTCTGTTGTGATAGGATTGTGGGGACTCTTTGTTCTTGTCCCTCTTGTTAGAAAACTTGAGACAAAAATAGGTATCACACCATATGGAGTTGGAATATTCACCGCATCTATCATTCTCGCAATAATGATAATTCCATACTCTGCATCCATAGGGAGAGAGGTTCTCTCCCTTGTCCCAAAAGAGATAAAAGAAGGGGGATTCTCTCTTGGAGCAACAAAATTTGAAGTTATAAAAAACATATCTCTTCCATACGCAAAATCCGGCATACTTGCAGGTTTCCTTCTCTCCTTTGGAAGAGCTTTTGGAGAAACAATGGCTGTAACAATGGTTATAGGCAACTCCAATAAGATTCCAAAAAGCATTTTTATGCCAGGAAACACAATGGCAAGTGTGATAGCCAATGAATTTGCAGAGGCAACAACAAAACTTTACATCTCCTCTCTCATTGAGATGGCTCTTCTTCTGTTCCTCGTCTCAACAGTGATAAATATATTTGGAAGGTATGTAATAAAGAGGTTGAGCAATGAAGAAACTGAGGGGAAGAATCTTTCTTGATAGGGTATTCTTTTTTACAATAGTGGCTCTTTCAACCATAACCATTGCTCCACTATTCTTAATATTATTCCACATTATAAAAAATGGAATATCTGCGATAAATTGGGATTTCTTCTTCTCCCTTCCAAAACCTACAGGAGAAGAGGGAGGAGGAATAGCCAACGCAATAGTTGGTTCAGCCATTATAGTAGGAATTGCAACACTTCTCTTGGTTCCCTTAGGTGTATTTACAGGGGTTTACCTATCGGAAAATAGAGAGACAAAACTATCAAATGTAGTGAGAACTCTTACAGAGATACTCCAATCTACTCCCTCAATAGTAATGGGTATAATTGGCTACATCTGGCTTGTAAGAACTATGGGAACATTCTCAGCCCTTGCTGGTGGAATTGCACTTGGAATAATGATGCTCCCAATAATTGTAAGAACAACAGAAGAGGTTTTAAATTTAATACCGGAAGATATGAAGGAGGCTTCGTATGCCCTTGGTGTCCCATATCACAGGACAATCCTTAAAGTTGTTCTTCCTGCAGGATTTAATGGTATAACATCGGGGATACTTCTTGGAATATCCAGAATTGCTGGAGAAACGGCACCTCTTCTCTTCACAAGTTTTGGAAACCAGTTCATGAATCTAAATATCTTAAAACCCATGAGTGCAATCCCTCTTGTTATATTTGTGTATTCTTCAAGCCCTTATCCTGACTGGTGGAGAATGGCATGGGGAGCTTCATTTATCCTCGTTATATTTGTCCTAATTTTGAATATATTAGGGAGGTTATTAGGAACAAGATGGAAAACAAGATTTTAAGGATAGAGAATCTAAATGCATACTACGGCGATAATCATGTTTTAAAGAACATAAACATGGAAATTTATGAGAAGAAGATAACTGCAGTGATGGGTCCATCAGGTTGTGGAAAAACAACCTTTATTAGATGCATAAACAGACTCCACGAACTCACACCAAATGCAAAGGTGGAGGGCAAAATTTTCCTAAGAGGAAAAAACATCTATGAAATGCATCCTGTTGTTGTGAGACAGAAAATCGGCATGGTTTTTCAAAGACCAAATCCCTTCCCAACAATGAGCATCTACGACAATGTTATTGCAGGATATAAATTAAATGGGATAAAACTCACAAGAGAGGAGAGGGATAAAATCGTTAAGGAGAGTTTGGAAAAGGTTGGTCTCTGGGACGAGGTGAAGAATTTTCTCTTCAAAAGGGGAACATTTCTCTCTGGTGGACAACAGCAGAGACTTTGCATTGCAAGGGCAGTCGCTATGAATCCAGAGATTCTACTTCTGGATGAGCCAACTTCAGCCCTTGACCCCATAGCTACAAGGAGGATTGAAGAGCTTATAGTAAAATTAAAAGAAACGGTTACAATACTCCTTGTTACTCATAACATTGCTCAAGCTGGAAGAGTATCGGATTATACAGCTTTCTTCTACATGGGAGAGATCATTGAGTTTGGAACAACAGAAAAGATGTTTACCGTGCCAGAAAATAAAAAAACAGAGGAGTATCTAACTGGAAAATTTGGATAATGGAGGTATTGAATGAGAATACTTGAAAACAAATTAAAGCTTTTGAAGGAGGAATTGACAGACCTTGTTGCCTCTGTAAGAAAAACAATAAATGATTCAATGGAAGCTCTAAAGAACAGGGACGAAAATTTATGTAAAAGGATAATTGAAGGAGATGATGAGATTGATTTTAAATCTATAGACCTTGAGAGGAAAGTCCTACAGATAATAGCCACTCAACACCCCCAAGCAGAAGATTTAAGGATTGTAAGCTCCATTCTCTTTATAAATATTGATCTTGAACGAATGGCAGATCATTGCGTTGATATAGCAGAGGAGACTCTAACTATAGTGGATAAACCACATCTTAAACCCCTCATTGACCTTCCAAGGATGAAGGATACTTGTATTGAGATGCTTGATGGAGCTATAGAATCCTTTTTAAATAAAGATGTAGACCTTGCCATGAAGATAATTGAAAAGGATGATATACTTGACAAACTCAACTGGCAGATATTCAGAGAACTTTTAACATACATGATGGAGGATCCAAGGAACATAAGAAGAGCAAATGCACTAATACTCATAAGTCAACACTACGAGAGAATTGGAGACCACATAACAAATATCTGTGAAAGAACTATATATATTGTGGAAGGGAAGATGTTAAAGACAAATCCCCATCAGCCAAGATATTAAAGAAGAAAATCAACTCAAAGGGTAAATAGAAGCATTACATCCATAACATTTGTACCTGTGGGTCCTGTTGTTATCGTATCATTTAGTTTGTTGAAAAAAGTAAAAGAATCATTGTTGTCAAGAAAAACTCTGTAATCAAGCCCTAAACTTTCTGCCCTCTTAGCCGTGTTTGAATCACATATGGCACCTCCGGAGGGTGAATTCCCATCTATTCCATCTGTTCCAAAGGAAACAAAGAGAGATTTTGTTTTCGAAAGATAGGGAGTAACTGCCAGAGATAATTCCTGATTTCTTCCACCCTTTCCATTGCCCTTCACGGTGACTGTGGTTTCTCCCCCCAAAATAAATATAAGGGGCTTTTTAAAGTACAACCTTTTATGATAAGCCTCCCAGGCAATTCCACCAAAAACTTTTGCAACCTCTCTTGCCTCTCCCTGAATGCTTGAGCCAAGATACACTGAGTTTATCCCCTTTTTATCAAAATAATTCTTTAATTCAATACATAGATCATAATTTGTTGCAACAAGAAAATTGTCCACCCGATTTAAACTCTCATCATTCTCTTTCAAAGTCTCCTCAACCTCTCCATCCATGCCCTTATAAATAATCTCCTTAACACTCTCTGGAATTTTATTGATAAGACCATATTTTAAAATAACATCCATTGCATCCCTAAATGTTGAAGAATCAAAGTATGTAGGACCAGATGCAATTGTATCCAGGGAATCAAAGACCACATCAGAGATAATAAGTGAAATTACTCTTCCTTTGCATCTTTTTGAAAGTTTTCCTCCCTTAAGAAGAGAAAGGTGCTTTCTTATAACATTTATCTCATCTATTGAGGCACCAGAAGATAAAAGAAGCTTGGTTGTTTCCTTTAAATCTTCAAGAGAAACAAGAGGATACTCAAGAAGAGATGAGCCTCCACCAGATATTAAAACAAACAAAAGGTCATCTTCTTCAATCTTTTCAAGTAGATTTAAAACCTTCCTTCCGGCAGCAATGCTCCCCTCATCTGGAATGGGGTGTCCTCCTTTTATGTATTTTATTCTTGAATTAAACCCATTAAAATCAACATTGCTTACAACAACTCCCTCATCAATCTTTACTAAGGAGAGAAGAGCCTCTGTCATCTTTATGCTCGCCTTACCGAAACCGGCAAGGTATATATGATTAAATTGGTTTAGATTATAAACTTTATCTTTCACAATGAGGAGACTATCGGATAATTTCACATTTTTAAATATACTTTTCTCAGAGCTAACCTCTTTTAAAGCTAATTCTATACCATCAAGAAGAAGCTTTCTTCCCTCACCAAATTCATCTCCTCCATTCTTTATAAGTATCTCTTTATTTTTTATGAGCAAAGCACCTCCTCTTGTTTTTAATTATAAACTGGAGATCAAAAAATTATCTCTTAATTATTTTCACATTCCTTAAATCCTTTGATATGATACCGGATTTTAATGATTCGGTTTAGTACAAATGTCAATAAAGGATTCATTTAATTTAAGATTCTGGAAATGGGATTATAATCAGAAGAATTTTCTTATCCTTTATATCAACATTTTCTTTTCCTCCATCTTTAAGGTAAATTATAACCTC
>QMOO01000077.1 GCA_003648245.1 Caldisericota bacterium | reverse complement strand
GAATATGGCCGTGCTCAACCTGTCCTCGTCTTCTTTTCTCTTTGGTTCCACTGCATATGAAAGAACTGGCTCAGGATACTTCAGCCAGTCATACTTCACCTTAAAGTTAGAATCGCAAAGAGTATCTCCTGTAAGGGTATGGTTGAGTTTCGCAATAACTCCCATATCTCCTGCGAGAATCTTATCTGTCTTCTCCTGATTCTTTCCCCTTATGAAGAAGAGGTTTGAAACTCTTTCTTCTTTATCTTTATCTATGTTAAGGACCTTCATGTCACTTGTCAGTTTTCCAGTGTAAACCTTTACAAAGTTAATCCTTCCCACAAAGGGATCAGTGAATGTCTTGAACACAAGACCGGAGAATGGTTTTTCTGGATCAATACTGTCAACAACAACTTCATCTGAATTGGGCTTTTTACCGTAGCGCTTTTCATCAAGGTATGGTGGAGGAAACTCATCTATAATAAAATCAAGAATCTCTTCTGTTCCCATATCAGATACAGAGGAAGAAACAAGGACAGGGAATATCACCTTATTTTTTATTCCTTCTTTAAGGCCCTTCTTTATATCCTCAGGAGAAAGGTCTCCTTCATTCAGGTATTTATCTAATAGTTCCTCGTCGTTCTCTGCTACTTTCTCCACAAGTTCATTCCTGTACATGTCAAATTTTTCCTTCTCAGAATCAGGAACATCAACTTCTTTTACATTTCCACCTTCAAATATCTTTGCCTCTCCTGTGAGAAGATTTATAAAACCTTTAAAGTTCTGCCCCTGACCAATGGGAAGGATAAGGGGGACGACGTCTGAACCAAAGAAATCTCTAATACTGGAAAGTGCTTTTTCAAAATTTGCATTCTCTCTATCCATTCTGCTTACAACAAAACATGCAGGAATTTCTTCCTCTTTTACAAATTCCCAGACCCTTTCAGTTCCAACTTCAACACCTGAAGAGGCATCTACAAGAACGACAGCACCTTCTGAAACCCTTAAAGCACCCCTAACCTCTGCAAAAAATTCAAGGAATCCAGGGGTGTCAAGGATATTTATCTTGTAATCTTTCCAGAATATGGGAATCAGTGATGTAGAGATACTTATGTGTCTTTTCACCTCCTCTGGCTCAAAATCAGATACGGTATTTCCCTTATCAGTGCTTCCCTTTTTATCTATCGTCTTTGAAACAAAAAGCATAGATTCAACAAGACTTGTTTTTCCAGCTCCACTGTGAGATACAAAAGAAACATTTCTAATTTTAGAGGGTTCTAATGTTTTCATTGATTCACCTCTTTTTTCTTAGTTTTTTTCCTTCTTGTTGGAAGAAAGAATTTTGGTTCCTTCTTCTCTTCTTTTTTCTCTATAGGGGGAATTGTTTTTACTGAAATACCAAGTCCCTTAAGTTCTCGTATTAGAACCTTGAAAGACTCGGGTATTCCAACCTCTTCTATGTCTCTTCCCTTTACTATAGCTTCGTATGCTTTTCTTCTTCCCTCTATGTCGTCGGACTTTACTGTAAGCATTTCCTGAATCAGATGAGCTGCTCCATAACCTTCAAGAGCCCAGACTTCCATTTCACCAAGTCTCTGACCTCCGAACTGAGATTTCCCTCCAAGAGGTTGCTGAGTTACAAGGGAATAAGTTCCCGTGGATCTCGCATGAACTTTATCAAGAACAAGGTGGTTCAGCTTCATAAAGTATGTGTATCCAACAAGAGCAGGAGCAAGGAAAGCCTCACCTGTATATCCATCATATAGAATCTCTTTACTATTCACATTGAAGCCAGCCTTCTTGAGCATTTTCTCTATATCCTTTTCGCTCAAAGAAGAGAAAATTGGAATCTCTGCTCTGAACCCCATTTCATATGCCACAAGTCCAAGCATGGCTTCAAGGACCTGCCCTATATTCATTCTTGAAGGAACAGAAAGTGGAGAGAGGACTATATCTATTGGAGTTCCATCGCTTCTAAATGGCATATCCTCCTCAGGGAGTATTGCTGCAACAACTCCTTTGTTTCCGTGTCTTCCGGCCATCTTGTCTCCCACCATTATCTTTCTCTTCTGTGCCACAAGGACTTTCACAAGTTTATTTATTCCAATGGGAAGTTCGTCACCTTTATCCCTGGAATAGATTCTTGTCATTATTACAGTTCCAAATTCACCAGGTGGAAGTCTTAAGGAAACATCTATAACATCTCTTCCCTTCTCACCAAACATTGCTCTCCATATCTTTGATTCAGGAGAGGTGTCCACTTCTGTCTTTGGTGCAAGCTTTCCAACAAGTATATCTCCAGCCTTTACCTCCGCTCCTATTCTTATTATTCCGTCTTCATCAAGATTTCTTAAGTCAACTTCGTCAACATTGGGAATATCACGGGTTAATATCTCAGGACCTGCGCGGGTATCTCTTACAGTAGTCACATACTCCTTTATATGAATTGAGGTATATACATCATCCTTTACCAATCTTTCGCTTATAAGAATAGCATCCTGATAGTTGTATCCTCTCCATGGAAGATATGCAACAAGGAGATTTCTTCCGAGAGACAGAATCCCATCCTTTATTGCCTGTCCATCAGCAATGATCTGTCCCTTCTTTACCTTTTCCCCTTTCCTAACTATGGGCCTTGAGTTTATACATGTGTCCTGATTTGATCTTTCAAATTTTTTGAGTTTATATATCTTTTTCTCTTTACTGCTACGAACTACAATCTTATCAGAAGAAACTGCCTCCACTTTACCATTTATTTCAGAGATTACCACACTTGGATCGTGTCTTGAAACAATCTTTTCCATTCCAGTTCCTACAAGTGGAACTTCTGGAAATAGCAGGGGAACTGCCTGTCTCTGCATATTGCATCCCATCAAAGCTCTGTTTGCATCATCATGTTCAAGAAATGGGATAAGAGATGCTGAAACAGAAAATACCTGAAGTGGTGATACCTCTATGAAATCAATCTTTTCAAGAGGTATCTCAACAATATTTCCCTGATACCTTCCAAGGGCTATTCCATCATTTAAAAGATTACCTTTATCATCTTTAAGAAGTTCTCCTTTTTTATTAACAGGTGTGTTTGCCTGGGCTATATAGTATTTTTCTTCCTCACCAGCTTCAAGATAGACAATCTCTTTAGTTATCTTTCCTTTCTTTACCTTTCTGTAAGGAGTTGTTATAAATCCATACTCATTTATTTTAGAAAATACTGTAAGGGAGTTTATGAGTCCAATATTCTGTCCCTCAGGAGTCTCTATAGGACATATTCTACCGTAGTGGGAGGAATGAATGTCTCTTACCTCAAGTCCTGCAGTCTCCCTAGTCAAACCACCTGGTCCCATAGACGAAAGTCTTCTCTTGTGAGTAAGAGAAGAGAGAGGATTTGTCTGCTCCATAAATTGGGAAAGCTGTCCTGTTCCGAAGAAACTCTGAAGGGCTGCTGTTATTGGCTTTGAATTTATAAGATGTTGAGCTGTGTATCTATCCTCTGAATATGTACTAATTCTACCTTTGGCAACTTTAACCATTCTTAAGAAACCAAATCTCATATTTACTTCAAGGAGTTCTCCCACTCCTCTTACATGCCTATTTCCAAGGTGATCTATGTTATCAAGTTCTGCCTCATTATTCTTTATCTTTACAGCATGTTTTATTATTGCCACAAGATCGTCAAAAGTTACCATATTATCTTTAAGATTGAGACCGAACTTCTGATTTATTTTGTGTCTTCCAACATCTGATAAGAAGTTTCTCTTTTTATCAAAGAACATAAGATTTATAAGATTCTTGGCTGATTCAAAGGTTACCCTCTCACCAGGTCTTAACTTTCTGTAAATCTCAATTATTGCATCCTTCTGTGTTTTATTTGGATCCTTATCAACAGTCTTAATTATGATTGGATCCACCATTTCCTTATATATTTCAACATAGTGTATGCCAAGGGAAGCTATATGATCAAGTTTTTTTTGGGTAATTCTTTCTTTTTCTTTATAGATAACCTCTCCAGTCTCTGGATCAAATATATTTTCAGCAAAGGTGGCTGGAAGCAATCTATCTGCATCAAGTACACCTATTTTAATCTTTCTTTTTTCCTTAAACATCTCGAGGATTTCATCATCTGTAAGTTCCTTAAAGACTCTTAGAACAGTTGGGAAGTAGAGTTTTCTTGAACCCTTGTTTAGTCTTACAACGATTGTGCCACTGGTTTCAACCTCAAAGATAAACCACGTTCCTCTTTCTGGAATTAATCTTGCTTCAAAATGGACTCTTCCCGAATGAGCAGATGAAGGAGTGGTAAAATATACTCCTGGTGCTCTTATAAGTTGAGAGACAACCACTCTCTCTGCTCCATTAAATATAAAAGAACCATGAGGGGTAATGTATGGAATCTCTCCTAAAAAAACCTCCTGTTCTTTTATCTCTCCACTCTTTTTATTGATAATCCTTACCTTTGCCTTGAGATTCCCGGAATATGTGAGTTTTCTTTCTTTGCATTCCTCAACTGAAAGCTCTGGTGGAATAACTTTTGGATCAAAAAACTCAAGCTCCACCTTTGGAGTTTCAATCGGCGAAATCTCCTCAAGAAGCTTTGGTATTTTTTCGTTTATAAATCTGAAAAAAGATTCCTTCTGGAATTCAAGTAAATCGGGAATCTCAGGCTGAAATAAAAATTTATTGAAGTTTTTAACTTCTTTTATCTCCATATTGTCTCCAGTTTAAAAGGGAAAGAACCCCGATAATCGGGGTTCTATTTAATCTCCACTGTAGCACCTACAGCGGAAAGTTTATTCTTGATTTCCTCTGCCTCGTCCTGGCTTATACCCTTCTTAACAGGGTGAGGTACTTTGTTGCAGATCTCGTTTGCCTCTTTGAGGGAGACACCAAGAACCTCACGGAGAACTTTAATGACCTGGATTTTTGCCTGACCAACACTGGTCAAAACAACATCAAAGGTGGTTTTTTCCTCTTCCTGTGCTGCTTGTTGGCCACCGCCACCACCTGCTACTGGCATTGCCATTGGCATTCCAGATACACCAAATTTTTCCTCGAGAGCTTTTACCAGCTCTACGAGGTCAGTTACACTCATCTTTTCAATTGCCTCTAAAATTTCTTCTTTAGTCATTCTTTCCTCCTTTTATGCTTTTTTATCTTTTATCTGATTTAAAACAAAGACCAACTTCGAAACAGGATTCTTAAGAGCAAAGACAAGTCTTGCAAGAGGAGCCTTTATTCCCCAGACAAGCTTTCCATAAAGCTCCTGCATAGAAGATAGGGATGAAAGTTCCTTTATATCGCTCTTGGTTAATTTAAGTGTTCCAAGGAATCCACCCT
This sequence comes from Caldisericota bacterium, assembly GCA_003648245.1. The sequence continues at coordinate 743 of QMOO01000077.1, read as the reverse complement.
TTATATCAAAGTTTTTCCTGTGAGATTTCTGAAAATCATCTACCACTTTCATAACAGGGAACGGATCTTCGTATCCGAAAACAACTGCTGTGGGTCCGGTAAAAATGTTATCATCCACTTCAAAACCTTTCTCTGCAAGTCCCATCTTTAAAAGGGTGTTTCTGTAAACTTTGAGTTCTCCTCCGTTTTCCTTAATGCTACGCCTTAAGTTGGAGATTTCTGATACAGTAATTCCGCTGAAGGTAGTGAAGAGTAGGAGCCCTGCTTTTTCTGCCTTCTCTTGAAGTTCCTTTACAAGTTCTCTCTTTCTTTCCCTTGTTATCATAACTGCCTCCTAAAATTAAAATATCCTTCCACCGAAGGACAAGAAGAAACCTATTTCCCAATTTCTCCTGCCTCGGTGGGCGAAAACCTCATTAAGCTTTTAAAAAGCACCCACTTTCTCAGGCAACTTTTTTAATTTCGTTTAAAACCTTTTGAACGTCAAGTTTTACTGAGGGACCCATAGTTGGAGAAAGATAAATAGACTTTATAAACTGGCCCCTCACTGCTGCTGGCTTTGCTTTAAGCAAAGCCTCAAGTAATGCAACAAGATTCTCTTTAAGTTTTTCTTCAGGAAAGCTTACCTTACCTATGGAAACATGAATGTTTCCAAGTTTATCCATCTTAAATTCAACTTTTCCCTTTTTAATCTCCTGAACAACTCTTCCAATGTCCATGGATACTGTTCCAGCTTTGGCATT
>QMOO01000076.1 GCA_003648245.1 Caldisericota bacterium | reverse complement strand
GTATCGGAGTCACTGGGTATGAAGGTTATCTGGATAGGGAGCTTTCAAGAGATATTTATATTCAATCCCAATTAGAGAAGTCTATTAGCTCTCTCTTATCCACTCCATTTTCGTATGCATATTGAAGAGCATCTATCTGCATATTTTTGAGTGTATCTTTAAAATATGCACCCTTCTCCTTTAATTTTTCAACTCTTTCTATGACATCCATAGCTATACTGAATCTATCAATCTGATTCATTATGGCAAGTTGCATGGGAGTTGTTATTCCACCTCTTCCCTTAAGGAATGTTGTAAGATAACTTGAGTCAATTCCGATCTTTCTGTTCTCTCTGTATCCCCTCACATGAAGATTCTCATGGTTTGTCCTTCTGTATGTTAGTCTGTGAATAAGCCATGGATAACCATGAAAATTAAATATAATTGGTTCATTCCTTGTAAAGTAGGAATCAAATTCTCTATCGCTTAATCCATCTGGATGCTCTGAATTTGGGGTTAGTGTGAATAGATTAAGAACATTCACAAATCTAATTTTTAAATCTTCAAATTCTCTCTTCAAGATACCCACTGCCGCTATAGCTTCCTTTGTTGGAATGTCTCCACAACCTGCAATTACTACATCTGGCTCTTCCTCTGGATAGGTGCTTGCAAATTCCCATATTCCTATACCCTTGGTTGCGTGTTTAAAGGCTTCGTCAATGGATAGATATTGAGGATGATACTGCTTATCTATAACAATTATGTTTATCCTGTCTGTTGTTTGGAGAGAGTGCCATATAGTCCAGAGAAGTGAATTGGCATCTGGAGGAAAGTAAACTCTAACAACATTGGGCCATTTATCCACGATTGAGGTTATAAATCCAGGGTCCTGGTGAGTAAAACCATTGTGGTCCTGCCTCCAAACAACGGAGGTTAGAAGCAGGTTTAAAGATGAGATTGGGATTCTCCAGTGAACATCAGTTGATATGTCAACCCATTTTCCAAACTGACTGACCATTGATGAAATTATAGGCGAGAACCCCTCATAAGTATTTAATATCCCATGTCTTCCTGTGAGAAGATACCCTTCGAGCCATCCTTCAATGGTATGCTCAGAGAGATACTCCATAACACGACCGAAAGGGGAGAGAAATCCTTCATCTTTATCTTCTGGTAAGGTCTTTGCCATCCATGCCTTTCCTTTCACAAAAGTATCATCAAGCCTATTGGATTTTGTTTCGTCTGGTCCAAAAACTCTAAAGTTATTTGGATTTAAATTTATAACCTCCCTCAAGAATCTTCCCAGAAGTCTTGTGTTTTCAACCTGTGTTTTTACCCTTTCTCTAACATCAACTGAGAAATCCTTTGGATGTGGAAGCTTTAAATCCCTTCTTACAAGACCAGAATTTGTATGAGGATTTTTACTCATCCTCTTCTCTCCCTTTGGAGCAAGAGCTTTGAGATCCTCTCTAAGCTTACCTTTTTTATCAAAAAGTTTCTCTGGTTCATAACTTCTAAGCCATTCTTCAAGAATCTTCAAACTCTCTGAATTTTCCTTTGCGTCTTTAAGAGGAACCTGGTGCGCCCTCCAGTATCCCTCAACAAAATGCTTATTTACCTTTCTTGGTGCAGTCCATCCCTTTGGTGTTCTTAGAATTATCATGGGCCAGTGTGGTCTTTCCGCCTTTCCACTCTTCCTTGATTTTTCCCATATAGAAAGGATTTTCTCTATAGAATAATCCATAGCCTTCATCATCTCTTCATGAACTTCCATCGGTTCCTCTCCCTCAACAACTTTTACATCATAACCATAACCTGTAAAAAGAGAGATAAGCTCCTCGTTACTAATTCTTGAAAGAACCGTTGGATTGTTTATCTTGTATCCATTTAGATGTAGAACTGGTAAGACTGCACCATCTCTAACAGGATTTAAAAACTTATTTGAGTGCCATGATGTAGCAAGAGGACCTGTTTCAGCCTCTCCATCTCCAACAACAGTTATGGCAATTAAATCTTTGTTGTCAAAAACTGCACCAAAGGCGTGAGATAAGGCATACCCAAGCTCTCCCCCCTCTTGAATTGATCCGGGAATTTCAGGTGTGCAGTGACTACCAAAACCACCGGGAAATGAGAAGGACTTAAAGAGATTCCTCATCCCTTCTTCATCCTTGGTAAATTGTGAATAGCACTCGCTTAAAGTTCCTTCAAGATATATTGGAGCAATTACACCAGGAGCTCCATGTCCTGGACCTGCTATAAATATTGCGTTAATATCGTATTTATTTATAATCCTGTTAGAGTGAACATAGATAAAGGAAAGACCGGGGCTTGAACCCCAATGACCAAGCAATCTATTCTTTATGTGTTCTTTCTTAAGAGGTTCTTTAAGCAGAGGATTGTCCTTAAGGTATATCATCCCTGCTGCAAGATAACAGCACGCCTTCCAATAATCATTTATTTTCTCAATCATTTTCTCCTCCTCATAAAAGCTTTATTTTCCTTTTTATTTTAACATAAATTACTAACACGCATAAGACAATCTCTTGACAAAATTCATTTCTTATTTATAATTAGGTTAGACTAACTTTATTAGATTAATCTAACTGGAGGATAGGATGTATGAGATAGTGCTTGCAGTGGTGAAGAGAAGTAAAGTTATCAGCGTGAAAGAAATTGTAAAAAAGACAGGCTTTAAGAGAGGTGAGGTTATAAAGGCTCTAAAATTTTTAAGCTTGAAAGGGAAACTAATATATATGAACCCCAGAATAAAGTTTAATTCCTCATGTGAAAATTGTATTTTAAGAAAACTTTGTAACACAAAGGGAGGTAAAAATGGAATATTCATTAACTGAAAGCCTTGAGGACTATCTACTTGAGATTTTTATATTGAGTAAGGAAAAGGGGATTGTAAGAATAAAAGATATTGCCAAAAGAAGACATGTAAAGCTCCCATCTGTGGTAAGTGCATTGAAAGAATTATCAAAAAGAGCTCTTATAAACCATGAAAAATATGGTTATGTGGCTCTAACCGAGGCGGGAATTAAAGAGGCAAAAAGAGTTTACGAAAGGCATAAAACAATATACAAATTTTTACATGAAATCCTTGGAATAGAGCGAGAGATAGCAGAAAGGGATGCACATAAAATGGAACATGACCTCAACAAACAAACTATAGACCTTCTTACAAAGTTTATTGAGTTTGTGGAAAAAAGTCCTGTAAGTGATAAACCAAGATGGCTTGAACACTTTAGATATTTTGTAAAGACTGGAAAATTCCCTGAAACAGAATGTAAAAAAGGAGGTAAGAAAACAATGGAAAGAAATCTAAGTGAGTTAAAGGTTGGAGAAGAGGGAAGGATTTTAAGAATTAAGAGTGGAATTGGTGCTTTAAAGACAAAGCTTCTTGATATGGGTGCAGTACCCGGGACAGTTGTTAAAGTGGAGAAGGTTGCACCATTGGGTGATCCAATAGATATTTTAATACTTGGCTATCACCTCTCTCTAAGGAGAGAGGAGGCAGAAAAAATAGTGGTTGAGAAGATATGATGGCGTTAGCATTTGGTAGACCTGGCGAAGAATTTGAGGTAGCTGAGTTAAGAGGTGGAAGAGGCTTTATTAGAAGACTTTCTGAAATGGGAATATATCCAGGGGTAAAATTATCCATTGTATCAAATCAGGGATTTGGTCCAATAATACTTGCAATAAATTCTACAAGGATTGGCATAGGAAGAGGTATGGCAATGAAAATCATAGTTAAACCTTTAAAAACAAAGGAGGAGATACCATGAAGACAATTGAAAAATTAAAAACAATTAGGGTTGCATTGGCTGGTAACCCAAATTCTGGGAAATCAACTATTTTTAATGCCCTTACAGGGGGACATGCTCATGTGGGAAACTGGCCTGGTGTAACTGTAGAAAAAAAAGAGGGGAAATTTGAATATAATGGATACAACATAATCGCAACAGATCTCCCAGGAACTTATAGTCTTACAGCATACTCCATTGATGAAAGAATTGCAAGAGATTACATTGTAAAGGAAAAGCCAGATGTTGTAGTTTGTGTTGTGGACTCAACAAATCTTGAGAGAAACCTTTATCTCTTAATATCTCTCCTTGAACTTGGGGCAAATGTCGTTCTTGATTTAAATATGGCAGATATTATTGAACAAAGAAAAATTAAAATTGATACTAAAAGGATTGAAGAGTTGTTAGGGATTCCAGCTGTAATGACCTCTGGAATAAAGGGGACAGGATTGGATAAACTAAAAGAAGCTATAGTTAAAGCGAAAGATAGAAAAGGGAATTCAGTAAAAATTAACTATGGGAAAGAAATAGAAGAGGTTATAAGAAAGATTGAAGAACAACTTGATGGCATAGTCTCCCCCTATCCAAAGAGATTTCTTAGTTTGAAACTACTTGAAGGAGATAGCGGGATAATTGAAGAGGTTAAGAAAGCAGGATATGAAAATGTAGTTAAAACGGCACTTCAGGAATCTTCAAGACTTGAAAAGGAATTCGGATTTGATATAGAAACAGAGATAATAGAAAAAAGATATGGATTCATAGAGGGAATTGTCCATCAATGTGTAAAAAAACTTACTACAATAGAGGAAAAACTCACTGTTTCAGATAAGATAGATAAGGTTGTAACAAATAGATGGTTTGGGATACCAATTTTTGCGTTTATGATGTGGCTTACATTCCAGCTCACCTTCACAATTGGAGGCTTCTTTGCAGACTACATTGATACCTTTTTTGGTTGGCTTGCTGAATCTTCCTCTGCCTGGCTTTTATCAACTGGTGCTCCCAATTGGTTAGCCTCTCTTGTTGGAAATGGAATTATAAGCGGAGTAGGTGCTGTTCTTGTATTTCTACCAAACATCATGATTATGTTCCTCTTCCTCTCCTTCCTTGAAGATGTGGGATATATGGCAAGAGCAGCTTTTATTATGGATAAAGCAATGCATGCAATTGGTCTTCCGGGAAAATCCTTTATCCCGATGATACTTGGATTTGGTTGTAATATTCCAGCAATTATGTCAACAAGAACCATTTCAGATGAAAGAGATAGACTTCTTACAATACTGATAAATCCCTTCATTTCATGTTCAGCAAGGCTTCCAGTTTACATACTTTTCACAGGAATTTTCTTTGAAAAGAATCAAGGACTTATAGTTTTTTCTCTCTATGCACTTGGGATTTTAATCGCAATTTTATCTGCAAAATTGTTTAGAACCGCAATACCGAAACTTAAAGGACCAGTAAGCCCCCTTGTAATGGAACTTCCACCTTATAGACTCCCTAGTTTAAAGGTTGTCTCAATCCATACATGGGAGAGAGGTAGAGAATTTTTAAAGAAAGCGGGAACAATAATCTTTGCTGGTGTTATCGTTATATGGCTTCTTGCAAGCATTCCTATGTCTGCTGAATATGCAAGTGAAGCAACACTCATTGGAAGATTAGGAAAAGTTTTTGCTCCTTTACTCAAACCAGCAGGATTTCCATTCTGGCAGGCAGCGGTTGCGCTATTTTTTGGAATAATAGCAAAAGAAGTTGTTGTTGGAACTTTTGGAACTCTTTTTGGTGGAGAAGAGAATCTCCCTATAGCACTCTCAAAAATATTCACTCCACTTTCAGCATACTCATTTATGGTAATGAGCCTTTTATATATTCCATGTATAGCCTCAATCGGTGTTATTTTCAGAGAAACTAACAGTTGGAAATGGACTGCATTCTCTGTCATCTATAGTCTAATCGTTGGATGGGGTGTAGCAGTTTTAATCTATCAGATAGGTTCATTATTAATTTAAAGAAAGTTAGTAGATATTCTAAAAATCTTAAAAAAGAAAATTAATAATCTTGCAACTCCAGGTGCCTGGCACTCAGAGTTGCATTTTTTCTGCAAACGAAAGATGTAGTATAATCAAAAATAGTGAAAAAATTTTACGATTATTCTGGTGTTGTTCATGTGCATACAACTTTCTCAGGGGACAGCGAACTTCCCCCAGAATCTCTCGTTTCTTATGCAAAGAGATTTAATGTTGATTTTGTAATAATAACTGATCATAACTCAAT
>QMOO01000075.1 GCA_003648245.1 Caldisericota bacterium | reverse complement strand
GGGAATAACAATTGATGTTGAGAAGGATATGGATTATGATTCCTATCTTGGTGATGTGCATATTCACTTAAAGAAAGGTCTTCAACATCTAAATGGAGAGAAAGCTCTGGAGTATGTAAGGTTTAGAGCTGATGAAACAGGAGACATTGGTAGAATGAAGAGACAGCAGAAGTTCTTGAAAGAGCTTGCCAAAGAAGCCTTATCTATCAAAAACACCATAAGAATGCAGAAGATTCTTCTTGAGATGAAAAACTGGGTTCAAACGAATCTAAAACCCTGGCAGGTTATAAAATTGGGAATCTTGCTTAAGAGCATAAAAGATGAAGATATAGAGACAATGACTGTTCCAGGCCATGCTGGATGGTGGGAGGATGGTCTATCCTATTATTTTGCCGATAGGGATAAACTTGAAGAGATTGTAAATAAGTATCTAAGAGATGATGAAGAGACTCCTTAAAGAGAGCTTCATATTAAGATTTATTGATTTCATCCTTGAACTCATAAGGGAGAGTTTTATAGGTAAGGTAGTTTCCATGTTTGTTTATGCTTTTGAAGATAGTTTCGTCTTCTCCCTTATTAAAAAGTATGGAGTGGATGTAAGTCTGAGTTTAAGAACAGGTTTTTTAGATTACAGAGGAGATAGCTTCAATCTTCTTCTTGCCATTTTCGTTATTCTTGTGCCCCTATCTTTTTTTATTTTTGATGTTGGGGTCAGGGTGATTTCCTGGGTGGTTATTTATTTTATACTCTACATTCTTCTCTTTAAAGAGAACCTGGTTAAGGAGAGCTTCATATTTAAAGTAATTTCAGGGGTTTTATCATGAAGAAGGGAGGAACTTTTGTCTTTTCTCTTCTTTCTGGATTGGGCTTTTTTATTTCTCCAGTCCTTTCTTTAATTTTCTCGCTACCCCTTATTTTTTATTACTTTCCTGAGAAGCTTCTTTTTTATCTTGTCCCCCTTTATCCTCTGATGGACTTCTTTGTAAGGCGAAGTTTTACATCCATCTCTTCTATATGGGATGAGGGATTTTTAATCCTCCTCTTTCTTATACTTCTTATAAGGATAAAGAGAAAAAGTGTAGTTTTTACAGAGATTATAAATCCCGTTCTCCTTTTTCTTTTTTTCCTGAGCTTATCTCTTTTAAAATCCAATATCCCTCTGAGTGCTGGAATTGATGGAATAAGAAGTTACCTTGAGATGTTCCTTTTCTTTATAGTAGTTGTAAACTTTACCTCCAACAAAGAGGATATAAGAAAGATTATTGACATTTCTTTGGTTTCTGTATCTATTGTATCCATCTATGCAATATACCAGTTCATTGTGAAGGTTCCCATTCCTCCTTCCTGGGTGGATAAAGATCTGGAAATGGGTATAGCCACGAGAGCGTTCTCTATTTTTACAAGTCCAAATGCCCTTGCAGGTTATTTAATCCTCATTTTGCCACTTGTATTTATTCTCTTTTTAAATGAGAAGGGTATCAAGAAATATATCTACCTCTTTGTTACACTCATCTCTCTTTCTGCCCTATTATTTACCCTTACAAGAGGTGCATGGTTATCCATATTCTTAGCCTTCTTTTTCTTTGCCCTGACATACAAGGATAAAAGGATTTTCCTCCTGCTTGTAATTATTATTGTTTTATCCTACTTTATTCCACAGGTAAGGACAAGATTTATGAATCTTTTATCTCCTGTCTATATAGAGAAGGCAAGGACTTATGGAAGGATATACAGATGGAGTCTTGCCATAGATATTTTTAAAAGAAATCCAATTTTGGGCGTTGGGCCAGGTGGTTTTGGTGGAGCAGTGGCAAGTAGAGTTGGATTTTTTGAGGGTATATATGTGGATAACTATTATCTTAAAACCCTTGTTGAGACAGGAATCTTTGGTTTTATCTCCTTTCTGTACATGATTTTTACCATGATTAAGAGAGGAATTGCAACAGTTGTAAACAGGAATGATGGATTTTTAAAATCTGTAGCCCTCGGTATAACATTCGGTATTATTGCATTCCTTATCAACAATATTACAGAGAATCTATGGGAGGTTGTGCCTCTATCTGTTACTATGTGGACATTGGCTGGAATTCTCTTTTCCATAAGGAGGATAAATGATTAAAGTGGGTGTTTTTATAAGCGGAGGAGAGAAAGGGGGATCAAGATATCAGGTTATGAGTCTTGCAAGAGGCTTAAAAGGGAAAGTGGAGGCCATTTTTTTTACCTTTTTTAAAGGTCCCCTGTTTTATGAAATTGAGGAAAGTGGATTCAAAAATCATCTCTTTGAATCAAAACTTCCCTTCTCTTCCAAGGTATTTAAAGATGTGCTTAAAGATGTTTCAGAGGAGAATTTATCCCTAATTCATACATATGGAGTGAGGGGAAATTTCTATGGTAGAAGGATAGCAAGGAAACTGAATATTCCTGTCATCACAAGTATCACAAGTTTTATAAGGGAGGACTATTCCTCAAAGATAAAGGGATTTATCTTTGAAAAGATTGATAATACCACAATAGGTATTCCGAAGGTGGTTATAGTTCCATCAAGGGCTTTGATGAGGGATGTGTTGAGAAGAAATCCAGCACTTGATGTTAGAGTTGTACCTTTGGGTGTTGAGATACCAGATGGTTTTTTTTCAAAAGAGGAGTTTTTTGGTAAAAACGACTTTGTCATTGGAAGCATAATGCGAATGGAAAGGGTTAAAAATCCACTTTTTTTAATTGATGTATTTAAGGCAGTTCACCTTAAAGAGAAAAAGGCGAAACTTATGATTGTGGGAGATGGAAGTATGCGTACTCTTGTTGAGAAAAGGATAGAAGAGTATGGATTAAAAGATTCTGTTGTTATTACTGGGTTTAGAAAAGACGCAAAGAGATTTTATGGTGTTTTTGATGTTTTTGTATCCACCTCCATAAGAGAAGGTTTCTCTGTTTCAGTTCTTGAAGCCATGGCGTCATCTCTTCCTGTGGTAGTTAGTGATTCAGGTGGTGTAAGGGAGATGGTGGAGGATGGAGTAAATGGGTACATTGTAAAAGATTTTGATGTGGAAGAATTTAAGGAGAAGATCCTTTTGTTTAAAGATAAGAAGTTAAAAGAAGAGTTTGGTAAAAGAAACATAATAAAAGTAAAGGAGAGGTTTACAGTGGATAAGATGTGTGAAGATACTCTAAAGATATACAAAGAGGTGATTGGTTGAAAAAGATTCTATTTGTATCCTTTTTCTCACCTCCCATGGGAAGTGGTGGAAGTCAGAGAATACTGAAGATATTAAACAATTTGAAGGGATTTGAGAAGTATCTTCTAACTGCTAATTACCCCTCTATAAGGTATAAGGATGAGTTTTTAAAGGTATCCGATGATGTTAAAATTTTCAGGGTTTATTATAAAGATCCAAGACTCTTTTTTCCAAAAGCTCTTCTTAAATTAATCAAAAGAAAAAAGAAAGAAGGGGGAGGTATAGATGTTGTTGAAGAGTTTAAAGTTTTGAAGGGTGGGCTTCTTTCAAAACTCAAACTTTCTTTTTTTATCCCTGATGAAAAGGTAACATGGGTTAAAGATGCTTCTCTGGAAGGAAAAAGAATAATAAAAGAGAATGAAATAGACACAGTAATAACCACAGGTCCACCTCACTCTGTACATCTTATAGGACTAAAACTTAAAACATTGGGAATTAAATGGGTTATGGATTTGAGAGATTTATGGTCAGATAATCCCTTTGTGCTCTATCCAGGAAAGGTTAGGGAGAAGAATAGAAGAATAGAGGAAAATTGCATAAGAGAGGCAGATTTAATACTCACCGTTACCAAATCATTTAAAGAGAGGCTTCTTAGAACCTATAAATTTCTTTCAGAGGAGAGGGTGAAGGTAGTTTATGGTGGGTATGACGAAAATGACTTTAATGTCTCCCCTAAAAAACTTAAAGGTTTTACCATATCATATGCAGGAAGTTTCTACTCCATTCAGACCCCTGTGTATTTTTTAAAAGCTGTAAGAGAAGTTATAGATGAAGATGAGGAGATAAAAAGAAATATAAAAGTTTATATTCTCGGTCCCTTTGAAGAGAACACTGAAAGGATAGCTTCCTCTCTGGGACTCAAGAATTACGTAGTTGTTACAGGATTTATGCCCCACAGGGAGGCTATCTCTTACATACTTGGCTCATCTGTTCTCTTCCTTTATCTTGCAAGAGGGGGTTTTGAAACTGTCCCTCAGAAAACCTTTGAGTATATGAGAGCTAAAAAAAGAATACTTGCCCTTGTTCCAGATGGAGAGTGTAAAGAGATTCTTGAAACCTGTGGTTTTAAAGATAATGTGGATCCCGAGGATGTTACTAAAATAAAGAAAAAGATTAAAGAGTTGTTTAGTTTATGGAAGAGGGGGGAAGAATTTAAACCAGACATTGATTGTGTGAAAAAGTATTCCATGGATAATTTAGTGGATGTGTTTATAAATTCTCTTAAAGAGGGAGAAGTTATATGAAAGTATCTGTTTTTGGCCTTGGTGCAGTTGGTCTTCCTTTAGCCCTTATACTTTCTTTAAATGGAGAAGAAGTTTACGGTGTAGATATAGATGCCCAAAGGATTGAAAGGATAAAGAAAGGAAAGACTGGTCTTTACGAATATTTTGAGGGGAGGAGCATAGATGAGATAGTAGTTGATGAGATTAAAAAAGGAAGATTCATCCCAACCACCGACTATGAACATGTGTTAAAGTTCTCCAGTGTGATAATAATTACCATACCACTTCCCCTCACAAAGAATAAGAGAGTGAATTTTAGATACATAAGAAGGGGTGGAGAAATGATAGGGGGTAGTTTAAAGAAAGGGGATCTCGTAATTCTAAGAAGCACTGTTCCCATTGGGACAACAAGGAATATACTTTTGCCCCTTCTTGAGAAGCTCAGTGGCTTAAAAGTGGAGAGAGATTTCTATCTATCCTATGTTCCTGAAAGGATGGCAGAGGGAAAAGCCTTTGATGAACTTATAAGTATGACTACAGTGATAAGTGGTGTTGGAGAGAGAAGTGTAAACAAGGCGAAGGAATTTTTTAAAAGATTTTCAAAGGATATATTCATTTCTCCCTCCATTGAGCATGCTGAGGCATCAAAACTCATAGAGAATGCTCAAAGAGATTTAAACATAGCCATGGTGAACGAACTGGCACTCTTTCTAATAGAGAACGGACTTTTTCCAAAAGAGGTTATAGAGATAGCAAAGACACACAAGAGGGTAAAAAATCTTCTCTCTCCCGGACCTGGTGTTGGAGGACATTGCCTTCCATATGCCTATTACTATTTAAGAGAAAGTGTGAAAGGGAAGGAGTATCTTTCTTTATTTGAACACGGAAGAAGAATTAACGATTCTATGCCAGAGAGGATACTGAAACTTATAAAGGCAAAACTTAAAGAGACTCATAAGAAAATCAAAGATAGTAAAATATCAATTCTTGGTCTTTCCATGAAAAATTACTCAAAAGATACGAGGGAAAGCCCGGCTATAAAGTTTATAAAGCTTTCAAGGGAAAGTTTCGGGGAGATTGCAGCCTATGATCCAGAAGTGGAAGAATCTATCTTAGAGAAGAAGGAGTCTCTAAATGAGGTACTAAAGGGAAGCGATGTTGTTGTTATTATGGCAATTCAGAAGGATTTTAATGATTTAACCATAAAAAAGATAAAGGATTACGTGGGAAAGGATTTTATTCTTGTGGATACAAGGGGGCTATTTAAAAGGGAAGAGATTGAAAGGGAAGGTATAGATTTTATTGGTTTTTAAATAATAAGGAGGAGAAAAATGAAGATAAGAAATGCAAAGGAGATACTTGAAGATCTAAAAAAGGTATCCCAAATAATAGTTGATTTGGGGTACTCTGCAATCCTTCAGAATGAAAGAGATCTTGCCCTTGAAGCAATTGTTATGAAGAGAAAGATAAATGAGTTATCCTATGAAATAAGGCTTTCCATAATTTATGCCTCAAAGAGTGCATGGACAACAAGAAAGGAGATAGAACAACTTGCATCTATTCTTCAGGTGGGTGTAGCTGCTAAAGAGATAAGTGATGGAGTTGAAGATCTTATTGCCAT
>QMOO01000074.1 GCA_003648245.1 Caldisericota bacterium | reverse complement strand
GTTAATCATTGCCTCAGGAGTTATAATTATATTAACCAAGAAGAAAGATGATTAAAAGAAATATATTTCTAATATTATTAATTATATTGATTACAAATATCATAATAATATCTAATGGCTGCACCTTTACAAAGGAACCCCTCCTTGTATATGTGAAGGATTCAAAGGCAGCCTGGTATCAAGATGCATTAACTTTGTTTCAAATTAAATATACGAAGGTAAAAATTGCCATAGTGTACCACGAGAAATGGGAAAACGATGATGGAAGCTGGTCTGATTTAAGGATAAACTCATCAGATGAAGCTTTGAAAGCTTACAGAAGGGGAATTAAATCTTCCTACTTCATAGGAAAGGAAGGTCTTGTTGTTCAGGACAACACAATAGTTACACCTGAGAATGGTTGTTATACAGGAGTTTTTCCAGGATGGGGAGAGTATGAAGATTCTGTAAAAGGGGAAGAACTAATAAATTTTGAAAAACTCTCAGGAAAATCAGTAGCCTTTGTTCCATTCTCTGTCTTTTTTGGAAGAAATTACGTATCAAGAAAGAATCTTGGTGAAATCTCAAAGTATGGAGCAATACCGCTTGTTAGATTTATGCCGTGGGGAGAGCCATACTGGGAGCCTGAATACCAGCCAAGGTACTCTCTTCAAAGAATCATAAATGGAGACTTTGACTCTTTTATTTCTAGGTGGGCAGATACTATAAAAGATTATGGTAAACCTGTAATGGTCACGTTTGGTGTTGAAATGAATGGAGACTGGTTTCCCTGGTCTGGAGTATTTCAGGGTGGAGGAAAAAAGAGAACCTATGGAGATCCCGATAAACCAGATGGACCGGAAAGATTCGTGGATGCTTTTCGTCACATTGTAAATTTATTCAGAGAAAAAAATGTAAAAAATGCTATCTGGTATTTCCAGCCAAATGATGAATCGTATCCTCAAGAAGAGTGGAACAAAATTGAGAATTATTATCCAGGAGATGAATACGTAGATTGGATAGGATTTAGCTTATATGGAGCCCAAACACATGATGAACCCTGGGTAAAATTCGAGGAGAAAATGGAACCTATATACAAAGAATTGACTACCCTTTTTCCAAACAAACCTTTGTTTCTTGCTGAGTGGGGAGTTATGGAGCGAGAGGAAGATTAAAAAAACCCCACAGGTTAAGTATTTTTACACTCTCTTGACAAATTAAAAATTTAGTATAAAATTACAACTGATTCAGGTATAATGTTTTACCTGATTCAGGTATAATAATAATGGGGAAGAATGACGCTCCTAAAAGGGGTCTTTAGGCTTAAGAACAAATTTTAAGGAGGTGAAGGATGGAAGAGAAACCAAATGTTTTAGAGGGGATAGAGGAGAAAATGGTAAAAACAGACCGCATAGAGATGAATGTTCACTTCTCTGAAAAGAGAAAGGGAGAACCCATCATTTTCATTCACGGAAATTTCACTTCTGGAACATACTTTGAAGAAAATATTGTTGATCTATCAGAAGAGTTTTTTGGAATTGCACCAGACTTAAGGGGATACGGTTTAACAGAAGATAAGATTATAGATGCCACAAAAGGTGCAAAAGATTGGTCGGATGACTTAGATTCGTTATTAAATGCTCTTAATTTGGATAAAGTTCACCTTGTGGGATGGTCGGTGGGAGGCGGAGTTGTCATGCAGTATTTACTTGATCATCCAGAAAAGGTAAAAACACTAACAGTTATAGCTCCTGTATCACCATTTGGATTTAGTGGGACAAAGGATGAGAAGGGGACACCATGCTATGATGATTTTGCTGGTTCAGGAGCAGGTGGAGTAAATCCAGAGTTTGTAGAAAGAATTAAAAACAGGGATAGAAGTGAATCAAGTATAAATTCTCCAAGAAATGTAATTAACAAATTTTACTTTAAACCACCATTCAGACCAGAAAGAGAAGAAGACTATTTAACTGCTTCACTTCTTGAAAAAATTGGACCAGATAAGTATCCAGGTGATTCAGTCCCTTCTAAGAATTGGCCCTTCTATGCTCACGGTAAGTTTGGACCGATAAATGCAATATCTCCAAAATACTTTAACACAAGTGGAATTGTAGATGTAAACCCAAAACCACCAATTCTATGGGTGAGAGGTTCAGAAGATAAGATTGTATCTGACAACTCCTTTTTTGACATTGGATATCTTGGAAAAATGGGTTTTGTTCCAAACTATCCAGGGGAAAGCATTTTTCCACCTCAACCAATGATTGCTCAGACAAAGTACGTATTTGAAAAATACAAAGAGAAAGGTGGAAAGTACTTTGAAGTGGTTATAAAAGATACCGCTCATTCACCCCATATTGAGAAGAGAAAAGAGTTCAACGAAATTCTTGTAAATTTCATAAAGGAAAATGGCTAAATTATTTTAAAAAGGAGGAGACATGGAAAAAAGATTTGCAAAAATCGCTGGAGCGGGAATGTACCTCCCTGAAAAAGTTATAACAAACGAAGAGCTCAGTAAAAGACTTGGATACGATGTAACAGAGTACCTATCTGGAATTAAACTAAGGCACGTTTCAGCACCAGACGAGTCTGCATCTGACATGGCAGTTGAAGCGGCTAAGGTTGCTCTGAAAGAGGCAAACATGAAGGCTGAGGATTTAGATTTAATTATCCTTACAACTGATACACCGGATATTGTTACACCACCCACTGGACCCATCATTCAGTACAAGCTGGGAGCAAAAAATGCAGCAGCTTTTGATGTGAATGCTGCATGCACAGATGCTGTAATTGGCATGACAATTGCTTCTCAACATATAATGCTTGATCCAGAGATAAACAATGTTCTCGTTGTTGCATCCTATGGAATGAGCAAATGGCTTGATTGGGATAATAAAGTTCTTGCACCAATGTTTGGAGATGGAGCATCTGCAGTAATACTCACAAAATCCAGTGAACCCGGCTATATAGCTTCAACAATGGTAACTGATGGACAGTACTGGGATTCCTATGGAATATATGTTGGAACAAAATATCCAATAACCAAAGAAATGGTGGAGAAAAAAGAGCATCTTCTAAGGTTTCATCCAAATTTTCACAAGTATCCACCAGATGTAAACTATGCCAATTGGCCAAATCTGGTAAAAAAGGCATGCAAAAAAGCTGGAATTGACGTGAAAGATCTTAACATGGTTTTATTCACGCAGGTGAGACTCTCAGATATTGAAGAAGCAATGAATAGACTTGGACTTCCTCTTACAAAAACTCACTGGATAATGGATAAGTTTGGTTATACAGGATCAGCTTGTGTTTTCATGGCTCTTTATGATGCACTCAAGGAAGGTAAGATCAAAAAGGGAGATTATGTTGCATTTTGCACTTCAGGAGCAGGATATGTAATGTCAGCTTCTGTATTTAAGTGGGTTTAAGGAGGAAAAATGGACAGAGTAAAGGATAAGGTGGTAATAATTACAGGTGGTGCCGGGGGAATAGGAAAGGAAACTGCAAAACTTCTTGCAAAAGAGGGAGCAAAAGTTGTTATATTCGACATCAATGAAGAAAGACTCACTGAAGCAAAAAAAGAAATTGAAAAATACGGAATAGTGGAAGCAATTAAAGCTGATGTGACAGATTTCAAGAGTGTGTCAGATGCAGTTAAAAAAGTTTATGAAAAATTTGGAAAAATTGACGTTCTTATAAATAATGCAGGAATTACAAGAGATGGTTTCTTAAGCAAAATGGATATAGAAGACTGGAATAGGGTTATAGCGGTAAATCTTACTGGAGTATTCAACACAACAAAGGCTGTCGTACCATACATGCTTGAGAGAGGAAAGGGAAATATTATAAGCATATCATCTGTTGTTGGAGTTTATGGAAATATCGGTCAAACAAACTACGCAGCAAGCAAAGCTGGAATAATTGGAATGACAAAAACATGGGCAAAGGAACTTGGAAGGAAGGGGATAAGAGCAAACGCAGTGGCTCCAGGTTTCATAAGAACAGAGATGACGGCAAGAGTTCCTGAGAAAGTTATAAATATTATGATTGAGAAAACACCACTTGGTAGAATGGGAGAACCAGAGGATGTTGCAAACCTTCTCTTGTTCCTGTCTTCTGATGAATCATCATTTATAAATGGACAGATTATTGGAGTTGATGGAGGGTTAATTCCCTGATGGAGAAAACCTTAAGGGGTAAAAAAACAAAGGAAAAAATACTGGAAAGCGCAATCGTTACATTCAAAGAAAACGGTTTTAAGAATGCGTCTATTAAAAAAATTGCTGAAAGAATAGGACTTTCCAATGCAAGCATTTACAGATACTTTAAAAACAAAGAAGAGATATACTTTGCCCTTGTTAAAAGATTTGAGGATGGTTTAGTTGAAAGAATAGAAAAGGAAAAAAGAGGAAAAAATGCACTGAAATTGATAAAGAGCATACTTCTCTCATACATCAATTACATAAGCGAAAACACCACTCTCTATGACATCTTTCGGGAAGTGGAATTTGTAAATAAAGATCTTGTAAGGGATTTCTACAAAAAAACCACAAATGAGATAGAAGATGTGCTTAAAGACAAAGTCAAAAAGAATATAGATCTTGAGACTTTATCTTTCTCAATCCTTGGCAGTGTTTACTTCATAGTCATAAATTATCTCATATGGGACAATAAAGAGATAGAGAATAAGAAGATTGAAGCAGCTTTTAAGTTGATAGAAAGGGGGATTGATAGAAAAGGAGATTTTAAACCATACATCGTTAAAGAAAGAGAGGTTGAGGAAAAGAGCGACGAAATACTCACCAAGGGAGAGGAAACAAAAAGAAAAATCCTTTCATCAGCAGAAAAACTTTTTGGGGAAAGAGGATACTCGGAAACCCAAATGATGGATATAGCAAGAGAATCCAGAATAGGACTTGGCACAATCTATCTTTATTTTAACAGTAAGAAGGAAATATTATGGGAGCTTGTAAAGTACATAAACTACTTATTGAGAAAAAGGTCGTGGGAATACACAAAGAACTTTGATGACAGGAGGGAGATTGAAAATGCTGGTTTTCAGGCGTTCTTCCACCTCTTTAGAAACATAGGTAATGACTACAGAATAGTGAGAGAAGCAGAATTTGTTGATAGAGAAATTGGCGCATGGTACTACAAAAGACTCCTGTCTCCATACAAAAAAGGGCTTGGAATAGGAATGAAGTTTGGAGAGATTATAAAAACTGATCCAGAGGCTCTGGCTTTATCTCTTATGGGGATAGGTCACTGTGTTGGAATGAAATGGTTTGTTCTTGAAGAGAGTAAGGAAATGAGTAAGAAGGTAACATTGACCACGCTTAATTTTATTATGCATGGATTGAAGGGTGTTTTAAAGGAGGAGGTATGAATGTAGAAGAAGCTTACAAAAGAAAATTGGTCTCCATTGAAGAGGCATTGAGTAAAATCAAATCAAATGATACTGTTGTTGTTGCTCTTGGACCCTCGCAACCGCCAGGACTTCTATCAAATCTTCACCTCATCAAGGACAAAGTCGAGAATGTAAAACTTATAACCTGTCTTTTACTGAAGGAGTACGAATTTTACAGGTTTGTTGACAAAGAAAATGCACCATTTAAAATGGAAAGCTGGTATCTTGGAAGTTTTGAGAGAGATTTATACAAAAAGGAAAAAATAACATACATACCAAACAACCTTCATGCTGCAGGAACTGACAAAATAGATAGTGAGAAGATAGATGTCTTTATCGGCACTGGAACACCGGTTGACGAAAAGGGATTTTTATCTCTGTCTCTATCTTTGGTGTACGAGAAGGAGATGATTGAGAAGGCAAAGACAGTGATAATAGAGATAAATGAGAATCTTCCAAGGACATTTGGTGATACACAGCTGAACATAGAGTATGTTGATTATTTTGTAGAGTACAACTCACCACTTTTAGAATTTCCATCCATTGAACCAACAGAAGTTGAAAAGAGAATAGGTGAAAACATTTCAGAACTTATTGAGGATGGTTCAACCCTCCAACTTGGAATCGGGGGAATACCAAACGCAATTACAAAATTCTTGGTAGATAAAAGGGATTTAGGAATACACACTGAGATGCT
>QMOO01000073.1 GCA_003648245.1 Caldisericota bacterium | reverse complement strand
GTAAAACTCATTACAAACATAATTGATTACATTATATATAAATTTTTAGATGTGTCAAGTATTTATTTTATGGATTTGATGCTCCTGGAAGATATGGCATTGGATCTACTGGTAATCCATTAACCCTTACTTCGTAATGAAGATGGGGGCCAGTTGCTACTCCAGTCATTCCAACATAACCAATTATTTCACCCTTCTTTACTTTCTGACCTGGTTTTACAAGCGACTTTAAGAGGTGACCATATACTGTGGATAATCCCTTTCTATGCACTATCTCCACTTCTATCCCATACCCACCATTCCAGCCTGAGAGAGTAACAACTCCAGAAGCTGCTGCTCTAACAGGGGTACCTTCAATGGCATCTATATCTACACCGGTATGATAATCTGGTGTTTTATAGACTGGATGAGTTCTCCACCCAAAATCTGATTCAATAGGACCAATAACAGGCCATATGTTGGGGGTGTGATCTAAAATATCATTATATTCCTTAAGTGCCTCTTTTAAAGCAGAAAGCGACATTTCTACATTCTTTGCCTGCTCTTCAAGGCCTTTTATCTTAATCTGGTTTTCTACAACTTTAGCTTCTGCCCCTTCCAGTGTATAGGTAATTTCCTTTTTCTTCTGTTGAAATAGCTCCTCAACGCTAACAGGCACACCAGGTATCATAGCCATCTTTTTAACTTCCAATCCGAGAGAGGATAGGTAGGCTATGTACTCTTCGAAAGCATCTATCTTTGCCGACTGCTCTGCAACCTCTTTCTGAAGAAGTTCTATCTCTTTACTCCTTACTTCTGAGAGAGTGTTAAGGTTTTTTGTCCTCAGCACATAAAGGATATTCTTTGTTCTACCATAATCAATGAATATAAATGATGTAACGATTAAAAATGCAACTATCAATGAGAAAAATATATACAAATGAGTTGTATTAAATTTTAAAAGTTTAACCTTTCCCCTTCCATTTGGTACTATTATAAGAGAGAATTCTTTGTCTTTTTTTCTATTCATTTCTCTTCTTATTATAAGATACTATCCTGGTACTGTCAAGTGGATAGAACCACTTTGAAAAAATTTCATTGTAGGTACCGTCCTCAAACATTTCTAAAAGTATTTCGTCTATTCTTTCTAACAGTTTTTCATCAGAACTCCTCACTGCTATGGCATATTTTTTCTCATCGAAGAGGTGGTCAACCATCTTCACCTTCTTATACCTGTTACAATAATAAGCGGCAAGAGAGTAAGGAGAAACAACTGCATCCACCAAAACTCTATCAAGATCAGCCATCGCCTTCTCAAGGTTTTCTTCATACTCAATTCTTTTAATTCCAGGGAATAGCTCCTTTACTCTCTTTAAAAGTTTCCTATCTGTAACCTCTACGACTTTCCCTTTCAAATCACTACCTGTTTTTATTCTCCATTCTCTCTCCCTTATCACAACACTGTAACCATCAATAAAATAAGGAACGGAAAAAGATATTCCATCTACATTTTGTGGTTCAAGAGAGGAAACAGCTATATCTATGTCGCCATTCTTAAGTGCTGTAAGAAGTTCATCCTCTGGAACATTCATAATAAATGGAGAAGCTGACATTCTCTCTCCTATTTCTCTTATTAAATCTACATCAAACCCGTGCTTATCCGAACATTCTATGAAAGAAAAGGGTTTATTATTAAGATCCATTCCAACAATAAAAACCCTCTTCTTTAGAATTCTTTCAAGTGTACCGCATTCAAGAGTTACATTTACACTATTCTCACCTTTTATGGCATCAATCTTTTTTGTTAGGGTTTTATATCCTTCTTTTTCAAACCTTAAGATATAGGTTTTTTCTTCAAAAGAATCCTGGAAGAAAAAACTTCCATCACTATCTGTAAATTGGGAAATCCCCAAATCCTCTATTTCAACCTTAACGCCCTCTATAGGGGAACCTGAGATATTTGTTACTTTTCCCTTTATTATAACCTCCTCCTTCCCGCATGAGGAAAGGAGGAGGATTATGATTATAAGAAGGGTTAACCTCTTCACGGGTTAATCGTGTATGGGTTTGACATTACAGGAGTCGGAGTTTTGCTTGTGGAAACAGATAAGTTATATGTTCCAGGATTTGATGGGTTTCTTATATTGCAGAAATAGGAAAACGAGATGTCCACCTTTCCACCTGAAACTATGGGAATTGGTGTGTACAGAAGTATGGATCTTGACGAGAGATATATTATTGGATATGAAGTTAATGGAGTGGAATTTATGGTTACATCTGAAGGAGAAATAACAGATGGAAGCGATGTGCCAACAGGAAAAGTGATCATTATCCAGTCCCCTGTGGAAAGTGAAGTAGCCGGTGAGAGGTTAAAGGAAATGAAGTAGGAAGCAGTATATCCAGCCTTTGGTGGATATGGAGAGACTGTTACTCCTGAAACAGGGGGTGACGGTAGGAAATATGTATTTATGTAAGCATATCCCACAAAACCATAAAATGGAACTTCGCATTTAAGGACAGCTCCACCTGTAGAGGAAAGTGTGAAATATATTGTCTGTGAGCTACCCGTTGGAGTTATATAACCAGTTCCAGAGACTATACTCCAGTTGTAGGTAAGTCCATATATAGGGTTACCATAAGAATCAAATGCTTGAGCGGTAAAGCCCCTTGTTTCTCCAATACTCATATTCACATTTTGAGGAGTTATTGTGAGTCCGTAAGTTGTGGGATAGGGTGGGTATGGTGGATAGTAGCTTGTGTGGATATAACTTGATCCATATATTGTTTTAGATGGGGTACCATAGCTTGTGCTACACGAGAGAACTGCAGTTCCAGAAAATGCAGGGTTAAGCGTAAACGTGACTTGACTTGTATCAGAGGGATTCACAGTTAAAGTTCCTGCATTAACCGGATTTAGAGTCCATGTATAAGTAACTCCTGATAAAATGTTTCCAATAGAATCATATCCTACAGCGGTAAAAACCTGAGTTGGGTTAGATAGAGAAACATATGCATCATGAGGAGTGATAACTATAGTATCAGTATAAGATGGAGTATAAGCATTTATATAAGCGTATCCTACTATCCCACTTCCATCTACACGACATGAAATTGTAACCACTCCTGAATAAGAAGAGAGAGTGAATGTTAGGGTTTTGGTATCAGAAGATACATAAAAGGTTCCGGCAGTAACAGGGGTTACAGTCCATACATAATTTGTTACATTTAAAGGATAACCATAAGGATCATATGCCTGCGCTGTGAAAACCTGTGTATTTCCAGGAGTCATATTAACTGATGCTGGAGTAATTTCTACCTTATTAACATAATAAGGATAGTATGGGGGATATGGGTAGGGATAGTAGGAGTTTACATAGGCATAACCAACAACTCCATATCCTAAAACTTCACATTTTATTGTTACAGTTCCCGGAGAAGTTAGAGTAAAAGATCCATTTGAGGTAATAGTTCCATTTCCACTACCTGGTAATACACTCCAGATGTAAGTTACTCCATACATTGGATTACCAAAAGAGTCATAAGCTTGAGCAGTAAATAACTGGGATGCACCAACTGATAGATTAACATATTGAGGAGTTATAACCACCGTTGAAACATAAGGATATGTGGGAGGATAATAGGGTGGATTGTAACCATAAGAACTTGAAACAACAAGGAATGGATTTGAGTATGTTGGTCCATCAAGAGTTATACCTGTGGATGTTGTAGTCCATACCCTTACCATGTAAGTGCCTGAAGGTGTTGCTGGATTATGCACTCCTTCAATACTTATCCTGAATGAACCAAGAGAGATTTGATCAGAGGTAACAGGTATTATGATCTGATTTCCTGATAAAACTACTCCACTGCCAGAAGCAGAAATCCCTGAAGCAGTTATTGGAGTTAGGGATACAAATTTTGCATATGTTAAATCAAAACCTGAAGGAAACTCTATATAGATTCTGTCTCCTGATATTAGAAGGTTGCCTCCGCTATTGTCAATTAAAATATTCCATCTCGCATCCATGTTATTTATAAGATTGTCCACTCCAGGTACTTCAGGTGTAACCTTCACCTGATATAAATTACTTGCCGAGACTGTCCCTGAAAAATAGCCGAGAACAAGTAAAATCACTAACACACTTAAAACAATTTTCTTCATGTTTCCTCCTTGATTCAATCAATATAGAGGGAGCAGGGTGTAACCCTAGCTCCCTGAAGGTGGATATATAATAGTTACTTTTCTCTCTGTACCGTCCCAAAGAACCTGTGCACCAAATGCTTCAGATATAAATCTAATTGGAACAAAAGTTCTACCCTCTCTAATTATTGGAGGTGCATCCAGTTTTACGTCTTTATCATTAATCTTTGCTGTATACACTCCAATTGTTAATTTTATAGTGGTTGAGCCCCAGATTATCGTAACTGTTCTTGTGGCATTGTCCCAGAGTACTTTTGCTCCAAACGCTTCAGAAATGAATCTAATTGGAACCATAGTTCTACCTGGTGGCAGTATAAATGGAACAACATTCTTATTATCTGGATCAACATACGTCTTCTCGTTATCTATCATTGCTTCAGGCTTGCCTATCCACAAAAGTATCGTCTCCTTATGTATAAAGTTGGATACCACTTTGCCCTCATTTCCAGCTGGATCTACCGCTGTTGCAGTAATTCCTATAAATCCTGGAGGAAGTTTTGTCAGAGTAAACTGGAATTTCCCTTGGTTATCTGCAAATGTGTCATCTTCATAAATAATTCCTGTTATTGCACTAACCTTTATATGAACCTTTGAGTTCGGATCCGTTTCTCCTATTACAGTAGTGCTTCTTGTAGTTACAAGTCCACCCATCTTCGGTGAAATAATTTTTACAGTTGGCGGTGTGGTATCAAGATAAACGGTGAATGAAATTTCAGCTTCATTTCCTGCCAGATCTCTTGCTTTAATCACAAAATTGTTTTCTCCTTCCTTAAGGGCAACTGTTAAACTCCATCTTCCCTGAGCTCCTTTTATCATCTTCTTTCCATTTATCTTTGCGTCAAGCAGGTCCTCAGGAGATGAAATTATCACCTTCACCTGCTTATCCTTTACAAAGCTTCCATCTTCAGGCTGAATAAGATCTATAACAGGAGGTTTTGTATCTACTTTAAATTCTCTTACATGCTCATCCTCTATATTTCCAAACCTATCCTCTGCGTGGTAATAAAGTTTATGTACACCTTCAGGAGGAGTAATGGGACCTGTGTATGGAACATCTTTTGCTGTATCCCAGTGATAATATATCCTCGGAGAAGGATCGTAGTTACTTGAAGCAGATAAGGTTATGGTTGGTTTTGTTATGTAGAAACCTGAAAGTCCGTCTGGTTTATCAGGCTCTATCTTTAGAGAGGAAACTGGTGGTTGGTAGATAGTAAATGGAGCAGATTCAACTGGTGTTTTCTCTGCTGTTGTAGAAACTTTAACCTTATAGGTGGAGGAAGGAGAGGTTGGATTCTTAATGCCTGCATCCTTTGTTATCACAATTTTAACTGTAGAATTAGGAAGTATATCCTTTGGAGAAGTAATCTCTATCTTTAAAGAAAGAACCCTTTGAGTAACTGCTGTTACTCCGTCTACAGTAACTGTCCCGTTGGGTATTGAACCAGGAACAACAGTTCCATTTGGAAACTCTATCCATATCTTTCCACCAGTGGATATTCCTCCAAGAGTACCAGTCTTGAAAGTTATCTCCCATCTTGCTACCTTACCCACAGTTGGTGGGTCAACTGAGGCAAGCACATCTTTTATCTGTGATTCCTTTATTATGTCAAATGGTGCCGTATCCACTGGTTGATTATCCTGGGAGGTATATATAGTTAATTTATATTTGCCTGCTTTTGCCGGATTAACGATGCCTGCATCCTTACTTATTATAACCTCAACATTGGCACCGCTTGAGAAATCCCTTGGTGTAACAAAAGTTATTGTTCTTGTACCTGAATTTACATCTGGATCATCTAAGAGAGGACTTCCTCCAACAGTTATAAGGGAAGCTCCAATAGATGGAGGTACATCAAAACCTGAGGGGAATATAAGTGTTATCGTATGAGCATTTTTAGCAAGAGGGTTGCTTATCTTGAAGGAAATGGTTATGTTTGAAGTTGAGTTTGCCCTTGGAGGATCAAGAGTTACTCTTCCATTCATAACTCCAGTTCTTGCAGTTATGTTGTACTGGGCAGACAGTTTCTTTACAGGATCATTTGTTGTCCAGACTTCTACCTGATAGTTAGAGCCTGTCGCAGTAGGATTCTTTATTTTGGCTATAGGTAAGAATTTAACAACTACTTCAGAATTATCACCAATATCAACAGGTGTTATTATTGTGACCTCTCTCTTGTTAGGATC
>QMOO01000072.1 GCA_003648245.1 Caldisericota bacterium | reverse complement strand
TACAGAATAAACATAGGTGGAGGAAAAAATAATCTTGTGGATTTTGAAGTTATGGAGACAATGGATCTGGAGGGCGAGATTCTTGCACATGGAGAGCATGAAGATAAAATAGAAATCTACAGGAAGAATGGATTAATTATAGAAATAGAGGAAGATGAAAAGGAAAAATTTTTAGCTCATCCATCCATAAGATTTCAGTATATAAGGCATAAGAAAGGGAACGGTGTTTCTGATGATCTCGGTATGCTTATGGGAGGTAAATTATTTCATTCAATTTCAGTTGCCCTCGGAGTTTTCCTGGCTGATGCAATAGACACCTTTGACAAGTACTCTCTAAAATTTGTTGAACAGGATTTTGAATTATCTCAAAGAATAAAGGAAAGTGGAATAATAAATGTGTCAGAAGATGATATATTTAAATTTATATCTCTTATAACTAACCCTACAAAGGATTTCCCTGATTCCTCTCAGAGATACTTCCTTGAAATAAACAGAGAAAAGAAAATTACCTGCCTCGAAGCCCACCTTATGTATTTAAGAGGAGAAACTCCGCCTCAAATAGATATTGCCTTTGAAAGAGTCCCCAATACAGAACTTTATGAATATGTTGATGAAAAATTAAAAGGTGTTTAAGAATTTAATAGACCAGGAGAGAGTTAAAAAACTCCTCAAAAAAATTATAGAAACAGAGAAAATTCCCCATGCTTTTTTATTTTATGGTAAGGAGGGGGTTGGAAAACTAAAATTTGCCATAGAATTTTCAAAAATTATAAATGGTTCAAATGAAAGTTTATTAAAAGATATCACAATAATAGAGGGAGAAAAAAGTATAGGAATAGATAAGATAAGAGAGCTTAAAAGAACCTCCTATCTTTCACCCCAGGGAAAATTTAGAATAAATATAATTGACAACGCACACCTTCTAACTATAGAGGCAGCGAATAGTCTGCTTAAAATACTGGAAGAACCACCTGAAAGGACTATTTTTATACTTATAACTCCCTTCCCTGAAAAACTTCCAGATACAGTTATATCCAGGTGTCTCCCAGTACATTTCTCTCCAATTCCAACAAAATTAATAGAGGAAAAAGTTAGGGAGCAGGTAGAAAATCAGGAAGAGGTAAAACTCATATCCAGAATATCCAACGGAAGTTTAAAGAAAGCATACAATATTATGGATGAAGACAGACTAACTTACAGAAAAGAGATTATCTCCCATTTTATCTCCTTCCTTAAAGGTAATAGAACCTATATAGAATTTGTAAAATATATGGAGAAGCTCGAAAATCTTGAAGAAGCTATAATCATTTTTGAAGAAGTTGTATCTGATATGGTATCAATAAAGAAAGTGAAAGAGGAATCTCTTATAAAAAATCTTGACTTTCTTCAAGATATTTTTGATCTGTCCATAAGTTTATCTATGGATGCACTAATAAGACTGGGAGAAAAATTATTTGAGATTGAAAAAGATTTAAAGTATAATTTAAATCAGTCTTTTTTAATTAGGAAACTTGGAATCGAAATTCTTAGACTGAGCGGAGGAATCAATGCATAAGTATATATACGTAAAACTTATAGGTGGAGACAAGAAATTCCATCTATGTAATTTCTCACTAAACATAGAAATTAAAAAGATGGATATGGTGGTAATAGAAAAGGATAGATGTGAGGAGCTGGCAAGAGTCTACTCTGATGTTATAGAAACAGAGGAAGAGAGAAACGCAGAATGCAATCTTCTAAGACTTGCTACAGATACTGACAAAAACAAGTTTGAACAGAATAAAAACGAAGAAAAAAAGGCACTGGAAATATGTAAGATGAAAATATCAAAACATGGACTTCCAATGGAGTTAATTCTTGCCCATTACTCTCTTGATAGAAAAAAACTCACATTTCTTTTTACTGCAGAAAATAGAGTGGATTTTAGAGCACTTGTAAGAGATCTTGCCGCAACATTTAAAACAAGGATTGAGTTATGGCAAATCGGAACAAGAGATGAAGCAAGACTTGTTGGAGGACTTGGTCCATGTGGAAGACCCCTGTGCTGCTCTGTCTTTCTCACAGATTTTAAACCTGTCACTCTTGACATGGCAAGAAAACAGGGGCTTAACGTGAATCCTTTTAAAATATCTGGCATATGCGGGAGACTTATGTGTTGCCTTTTATATGAATTACCTATATATGAAGAGATGGAAAGAGATTATCCAGAGATAGAAGAAGAAGTAGAAGTTGATGGAAAACGGGGAAAGGTTTTTTCAATATCTCCCTTCAAAAAGACTGTTCTTGTGGAATTCCAGGATGGGGGACAGAGAGAAGTCAAGTTAGAAGAGATTAAAAGATTCAATAAAAACGCATAGGAAGTCTATCATTTTTTAAGCGTAATCTTCATCCAGACCTCTTCAGATTTCATTATGCAATTGTCCTTAGAATCCATGATATTTTAAAGATAGCGATAGAAATCTAAAATTCCAACTTCACCTTTCAGTCTATCGCAGAATAAAAAACTACATTTTAAAAGGTTAATTTAACTTATTTGACTTTCTTGAGTTAGTTTGTTAAAATCTTCTTTGGCAAAAACTTAAAGAAAGGAAGGTGAAACTATGGGGGTATCACCTAACGAGATTGGAATTGACTGGGAAGGATTGTATTCTGAAAGAGCAAGGGGAATGAGGGCCTCGGAAATAAGAGAGTTACTGAAAGTAGCAAAGCAAGAAGGTGTAATTTCATTGGCAGGTGGTTTTCCTGATCCAACCTTTTTCCCTTCAGAACACATCAGAGAAGTTACAGATTATGTGCTAAAAACTTATGGAAAAGAGGCTCTTCAGTATGGAGTAACCGAGGGCTTAAAACAACTAAGAGAGCTCCTGGTAGAAAGAATGAGAAAAGAAGGAGCAGATGTTTCTTTAGACAACCTTATAATAACTACAGCTTCCCAGCAGGGATTGGATCTTGTGGCTAAAGTGTTTATAAATCCAGGAGATACTGTACTCGTGGAATCCCCTTCATACCTTGGTGCTCTTCAGGCTTTTAATGCCTTCCAGGCAAAATTTGTGGATATAAGAATAAACAAAGATGGAATAGACGTGAATATTTTAGAAGATGAAATAAAGAGGTTAAGGAGAGAGGGAATAAAACCAAAATTTGTATATATTGTGCCAAACTTCCATAACCCAACAGGGGTAACCCTCTCTGAGGAGAGAAGAAAAGACATAATAGAAATATCTGAAAGATACCAGATCCCAATTATAGAGGATGACCCATATGGTGAAGTAAGATTTGAGGGAAAAAAACTTCCATCTCTAATAACTATGGATATATCACATGTTATAGCATTAAGAACATTCTCAAAGATTCTCTCTCCTGGCCTCAGACTTGGATGGATAGTTGGGGATCCGCAAGCAATAAGAAAAATTGTAATTGCAAAACAGGCAGCAGACCTGTGTTCTCCCTCTATAACTCAGTTTATAGTGTATGAATTCTTGAAAAGAGGATATCTTGAACCATATCTTGAAACTGTAAGAAGAGAGTATAAAAAGAAAAGAGACGTAATGCTTGAGAGTATGAAAAAGTATTTCCCTGAAGAAGTCAAGTGGACCAAACCTGAGGGTGGCTTGTTTGTGTGGGCATGTTGTCCAAAGAGTATAAACACTGAAGAACTCTTCTACGAAGCAATAGAGGAAAAGGTTGCATTTGTTGTAGGAGTCGCTTTCTATCCACATAGAAACATACACAATTGCCTGAGACTAAACTTCTCACTTCCCAGCGTGGAGCAAATAGAGGAAGGTATAAAACGATTAGGTAAACTTCTCAAAAAGAAAATTAAAACTTAATCTATACGAGTTGATTTATTAAATAATTCGGATTTAGGGTTTCGCCAGTAGAACTGGTTAGTAGTTCATCCCATCTTAAAGAACTACCAGGTTCAAATATTTTTTCTATAAGGAATCTACCAACTTCTGACTTAAATGGTAAAGAGGAGATATTTGTTTTTACAAATTCATCCATCTGAGAAGCCATCATCTCTCCAAGTAGGTAGTTTTGATAATAGACTGGATTTGTTCCAAAGTGAATTTTTGAAGCCCAATCAAATCTATTTTTTCTGTCTTCTGGAATATTTAAAAATTGATTTTCAGCTACAACATCATACCAGAGATTGTTAATGTTCTTTTCCATCTCGTAGAGTTTCCTTTCAAAGAAAACAAAAGTTATTATCCATCTTGCTGAAATCATAAGTTGTAACTTTAAAAGTTTATCTATTAAATCTTTATAATCCTTCAATTCTTCCTCAACTCCAACGATTTCTTTATACCAGACCCACTTTCTTGCAAATCTACCAAAGAACATAGCAACTGCTTCAGTGGTAAATATATGGGAGGGTTCTCTAAGTAAAAACGGTAAATCCATATTAAGGTATTTATCATAGACCGCATGACCCATCTCATGAAGCATGGTTTCAGCCCATCTCTCATTGGGTCTTATGTTTGCAAGAATTCTTACATCTCCACTTCTGTCTATGTGTATGCAAAAAGCATGCTGATTTTTTCCTTCTCTTTCATAGAGATCACTTCTTTTTAATATGTCGCTAACATCCATTCCTATAGAGTTATATGTTCTCTCCACAAGCTTTTCAATATTTAAATTTTTAAACACCTCATCAAAGGGAACATCGTATATATGAGGAGCTTCCTGAAAGAAGGGATCAGAGTAATGCCATGGCATAAGGTTCTCGCTTGAAACACCAAACTGCTCTGAGAGTCTGGTATCTACTTCTTCCTTCATTATCCTGAATGTTTCATCTGTCTTATTTTTGAACTCCTTAAAGATGCCGTGAATCCTGTCAACATCCAGTTCTTGAAGTTCAAACATCATCTCGTAATAATTACTATATCCAAATCCTCTTGCAATTTTATTTCTTATTTTTACTAATTCAAGGATCTTTGGACCAACCACTTCTCCTATCTCTTTACTGGCCTCCCAGGCTTTTTTTCTCAAAGATGAGTCTGTTTCCTTTCTGAGAATCTCTTCGATTTCATTATTTGTCACTTTCTTTCCATCTATTTTTCCTCTGAAACTTGTAAAAATACTTTCTATCTCTGCCTCTTTCTCTGAAACGATTTTTAATGTCTCCTTATCTATCTGGTTTGGAAGCATTGCGTTTCTTAAAAGGAGAAGCTCCCTCTTTTCAAGAGGAGAAAGAGAGTCATCCTGTAAAAACTTGTTAACCAGTTCAAATTTACTCTTGTCTGAGAGGTACTCTCTTAATTTTATATCTGCCTCTATAAATTTTTTCTCCCAGTCTTTCTTTCCTGTGGTTGTAAGATTCCAGTAGGTAACCGCAACCTCCTTTTCCAGTACCGCCAATTCATCATTAACCATTGTCAAGAACTCTTTATGATTCATTGCTTTTCCTCCTTCCTTTATCTAAAGTGAAATTATATCACCTTAAGAATTAGATAAAAAACACCTCCAAATAGCACAATGTAGAGCGGATTTAATTTCCTGTATATAAAATAAATAATTAAGAGGGAAACAAAAACAATCATAGATAAATAGTCAATTATTGCTGAACTTGTAAAGATAAGGTATGTGGTGTATGTAACAAGTACTATTACACCCACTCTTAAACTCCTGTAGAGTTTATCCAAGCTGTGTTTTTTCTCTATAAAAAGTAGAAATGTATAGACAATTATAGAGAGAAGTATACCAGGTAGAATCACTCCTATGGTTGAAGATAGAGCACCCCAGAAACCAGCTAGCTTAAATCCAGTGTAAGTAGCTACATTGACAGCTATGGGTCCGGGGGTTAGCTGAGCTACTGAAATCATGTTCAGAAAATCAGGCATTGAAAGAACTCCATGAACCCTTACAATCTCGTCTCTGATGATGGAGAGAACACCCCAACCTCCCCCATAGGCAAAGAAACCAATTTTAAGAAAGATAAGAAAGAGTTTTATTATCATTTTTCACCCCGTATAATAAGAAAGTATAGGGCAGAGATAAGAATAAAGGTATATATAGTATGAAGTTTTAAAAAAATTATAAGAAGCATTCCTGTAAGAATTAAGACAAAATTCCTTATTCTCCACTTTTTTGTAATTCTGTATATAAAATCGATTAGTATAACAGATATTCCTATTCTCACACCTACAAGAAAGTACCTCACATATGGAACTTCAATATAGTGCCACAGGAATGTAGCTACGAGTAGGATAGTGATGAATGGAGGGAGAAAAACTGAAAGTACAAGAAATATACCAAGGGGAATACCACCTATTTCACTCCCGACAAAGAAAGCAGTATTTATAGCAATGGGGCCTGGTACCGATTGAGCTTTCACAAGACACTTGAGGAATCTTTTTTTATCCATTATATTTTTTCCGACTATT
>QMOO01000071.1 GCA_003648245.1 Caldisericota bacterium | reverse complement strand
TTAAGGCTTTCTTCCCACAAACTAAAATCAAATTTTTCACTCCATGTTTCATACTTACCACCCCTTTTCCAGACATCATAAATTACATCAGCCAATTCTTTATTACCCCTTGAAAGAATAGCCTCAATAAATGATTCCTCCCATCTCCTGAAGGAAAGCCTTGCACCCTTTATGTTTCTTTTTAGAAAACTTCTCTTTTCAAGGTAGTCTTCTTTTGGTATAAATTTCTCCCATTGAAAGGGCGTAAATGGCTTCGGGATAAAAGGGTTGATGGAGAGGTGAAGAGTGATTCTTTTATTCTCCATTCTTATCCTTCTTACAATATCCACTATTCCTTCTATATCCTCCATGGTCTCTGTGGGTAAACCGATCATAAAGTAAAACTTTATCTTTCTCCACCCTCTCTTGACTGCCTCTCTTACAACAGAAAAAATGTCATCGTCTTTAATGGGTTTATTTATAACATCCCTTAGCCTCTCAGTCCCTGCCTCAGGTGCAAAGGTGAGAGTTGTTTTTCTCCCTGTGTCTATAAGGTCAAGAACCTCAAGGGAGAAGTTATCAATCCTTAACGAGGGAAGGGAAACAGAAATCTTCTTCTCGTTTGTAATTTCCCTTAAACCTTCAACCAAGGGGAGAAGATTGGAATAGTCAGATGTGGATAGAGAAAGAAGAGAAACCTCTTCAAATCCAGTATTTTTCAGTATCTCCTGTATCAGGGAAAGTATATTTTTAACGCTCCTCTCTCTCCTTGGTCTTTTTTCCATTCCAGATATACAGAACCTGCAACCTCTATCACAGCCTCTAAATATTTCAACCACCGCCCTCTCATGAATAACCTCTGTATAAGGCACTATTGGTTTTACAGGAAAGTATGTTTTATCAAGGTCTTTTACATACCTTTTTACAACCTTTTTTATTCCAAATTTAGGGACAAAAACCCCTTTTATATTTGAAATCCTTTTAAGAAAGTCTTCTCTATCCAATACAAACTCATCAATTATTTCTCCTACAACCTCCTCGCCTTCACCAATAACAAAAGCATCAACAAAGGGTAAAAGGGGCATAGGGTTTAAAGCGGAGGGTCCTCCAACTATAACCACAGGAAAATCTTTCCTGTCACGGGAGAAAACTGGAATTTTTGAAAGATACAAAAGGTTCAAAAAATTCGTGTATGTTAACTCTGTCTGGATGCTAACTCCAAAGATATGGAAATCTTTAACAGGTTTTTTTGATTCAAGGGAAAATAGAGGGATGTCTTTCTTAATTAGAAGCTTTTCCAGATCTATGTCAGGAAGAAAAACTCTCTCACATAGAGAATCTTTTCTTTCATTTATAAGATGGTAGAGAATGGAGAGCCCAAGATTGGACATCCCCACCTCATAAAAATCAGGGTAGGAAAGTACTACCCTGATTTTATTATCCCAATCTTTCTTTACCTCATTCCACTCCTCTCCTATGTATCTTGCAGGCTTTCTTAGGGAGAGGAGTTCCTTTTCGTTAAACATCACCAAGTATCTTTTTGAACTCAGGAATCCTCCTTAAACTATAAACAATTATAACAAACAGAAAGCCGTTTATGGCGCTTACAATTACATTAAAAGGAATGTTGATTGAGTAGAGATAAACTGCTACATCCTTTACAGGAACTCCAAGGTATAAGGGGAGGAAGAAAATGTTTGATGGAATCATCACGAGAACTCTAACAAGGGTTCCCATAATAAGTGCCAGTAGAAAACTCTTTCTTTTTCTGTAAAGTACACCAGCCACATACACAAAACTTGATACTGCAAGAAAATTCAGAGTTGATCCAATAATGCCTCCGCTCTGCTTTACAAGATAAAAGAGAATCACCTTCACAAGAGTAACAAGAACACCAACACCAGGTGAAATGAAAAAGGCTGCAAAGAGAGAGAAAATTTCTGATGGGTCGAACTGAAGGTAGGGTGCAGCTGGAAAGATTGGAAACTGAATTAGATACATGGAAACAAAAGCAAGGGCTGAAAGCAAAGCCCCATACATAAGATCACGAAGACTCTTCTTCATAAATCCCTCCTTTTCTTCGGGGAGGGAACCTTCTCCCATCCGGACTTTCACCGTCGGCTCAGGAATCTCACCTGAATCTGCTCCCTTAAGGGAGCTCGTGGGCTAAGGTCCGAAAGGACCCATTACCACCGGTAGGGAATTCCACCCGACCCCGAAGGTTTTTTATCATAATTAATATACAATAAAAAATAAAATTTTCAAAATTCAGTTACCTGAACCAGGAATTTAAAATCAGAAAATGGAAACTACTCCATTAAAACTTATGCGGAGAGGAAGCCTCCGTCAACTACAACAAGGGTGCCGTTGACATATGTGGATAGGTCGCTTGAAAGAACAAGGACAATCCTTGCCACCTCATCTGGGTCTCCAAGTCTTGTAAAGGGGAGTCTCCACATGTACTCTATTCCTGCCTTTATAAACTCTCCTTCAAGCTTGTAGAGCTTTTTAACAAGGTCCTTCGTGGTCTGGGTCATAATCCCACCAGGAACAACAGCGTTTACTCTAAACTTCTTTCCAAACTCCTTGGCAAGTGTTCTTGTAAGAGTTATCACTCCACCTTTGCTTGCACTGTAAACTGACAGATCATTCTTAAATGGAGTAATTGCTTCAATGGATGCTATGTTTACTATGACTCCACCTTTATTAAGCCTTCCCTTTATCATCTTCTGGCACATTCTAAAGACAGACTCAAAATTCAAACTGAAAACCTTCTCAATAAAGCGCCTGTCCACTTCAAGAAACTTTTTGAATGGGTAAACTCCAGCATTGTTGACAAGAATCTCGGGTTCCTTCCCTTTTAACTTATCCCATAGCTTATCAATCTCTTTCCATTTTGTTAAATCAACTATATGAGTGTTTACCTCCACTTTATACTTCTTAAGTTCCTTCTCAATCTTCTTTAATAGCTCCTCGTTTATGTCAACAAGTTCAAGATTGCTTCCTGCCTCTGCAAACCTTAATGCTATAGCCTTACCTATTCCAGAGGCAGCACCTGTTATGAGAGTCCTCTTTCCCTTAAGGGAAATTAATTCAGAAATGGTTTTTCTCTTTTTTCTTGGCATTTTACCCTCCTTTATATTGGTTGAACCCAACCATTTTTAAATCCAAGGGATTCCATGTATTTAACCACCTCTTCATATTCTTCATTGGTTATTTTTCTATTTACCATATTATCACTTAATGCTCTGAATGTTGGGAAGTATTGAGACATAAGGGATATTGTAACCCATGTTCCAATCTCCTCTTTTATCATATTAAGAACCCCTTTAGAATTTTCCACATTGTTTGGAAGAACAAGGTGTCTTATTATAAGTCCTCTTATTGCAACTCCATCTTCACCAAGCTTGAGATTTCCAACCTGTTTTGCCATCTCCTTCAGGGCAAGTCTGTTCACCTCAGGATAATCGTATGCAAGGGATAATCTCTTCGCAAACTCATTATCGCTGTATTTTGCATCTGGAAGGTAGATATCAACAACCCCATCAAGATAGCGAAGTATCTCAACCTTTTCGTAACCTGATGTGTTGTAAACAATGGGAATCTTAAACCCCCTCTTCATTGCCATTGATAGGGCAAGAAGGATGTGGGGTAGATAGTGAGTTGGAGTTACAAAGTTTATATTATGTGCTCTCCTCCTCTGAAGATAGAGCATCATCTCTGAAAGTTCCTCTACTTCATAAACCTTCCCATTTCCAAGCTGACTTATGGGATAATTCTGGCAAAATTTACATCTTAAAGGACAGTTTGTAAGAAAAATTGTTCCAGAACCTCTCCAACCAGAAATAGGAGGTTCCTCCCCAAAGTGAAGATTGTAGGATGAGACCATCAATCTATGGTCACTTCTACATATTCCTCTTTTACCTGAAAGTCTATCCACAAGGCAGTTTCTTGGGCATATATCACAGCTTTTTAATCTATCAAAAAGTTCCCTCCCCCTCCTTTCCACTTCTTTAAAACCAAGAGAAAGATAAGACGGATACATAATTAAAAGGTTTTATGTTGATTCATTTCTCTTTTTCGTTCTTTATATAGACAACCATTCTATTGTAAGGAATCTCAATGCCTTCCCTGTCAAACGTTTTCTTCGCCTCTTCAAGGAATCTTCTTCTTGCAGACCATCTCATACCCTTATCAACTTTGGCAAGGACCTTTATAATAATTGAAGAATCTCCAAGTTCATTAACTCCAAGAATTTTTGGTTTATCAAGGATTATATTTTCCTCTATAAGTTTATCTCCTATACTCATAATAACTTCCTTTGCCCTGTCAATATCTGACTCGTATGATATGGGAAGCTCAATAACGGTAAATTGGTCTCCCACATCGTACTTTATTACACTCCTTATCTCTCCATTTGGGATAAGAAAAAGTTTTCCCTCATAGTTTCTTATCTTTGTGGTTCTTATTCCAATTTCT
Source organism: Caldisericota bacterium (assembly GCA_003648245.1). The sequence goes on along the minus strand of QMOO01000071.1, from coordinate 1,931 downwards.
TCCACAGTGCCAGAAATATCGCCAATCTCAACAAAATCCCCCACTGAAAAGTAATCCTCAAGTAAGATAAACATGCCAGAGATAGCGTCCTTAAAGAAGGTCTGACCAGCAAAACCTATGGCTATCCCCCCAACACCTGTAATGGCAAGAAGTGGAGTTGTATCAACATTAAACACCTTGAGTATATACCAGATGAAGAGAAAGATGAGAAGGTAATCTGAGAGAGAGAAGAAAAGTTTTATAAGGGTCATTCTTTTCTGCCATCCCTTTTTCTTTTTCTTCTCTGTGGAGGCAATAATCTTTCTTTTTATGTAATTGAGGATATATTTAATGATGAGGAAAACAACTATTACAGTGATTATCCCCTTTGCATAATTAAAGTATCTGGAAAAAATTTCTGTGTTCATATTTTCATTATAAAGAGGGATGCTATAAAAATCAAGATAAAAGGGTTCACATTCCTTTTACTTTGTCTTCCATATGTGGATCATATCAATTATAATTATCATATGAAAGCACCAAGGAAAAAATGGGAGAAGGTTTACGAATTGGAGTTAGCATCTTTAGAAAAGCTTACATTTGAAGACAAACTCAAGATAATGGATATGATGTGGAAAGAGGTTCTCTCTCTTGGCTTGCTTAATGAAGACGACTGGAGAGAAAAGATTAAGTCCAGAATAAAGATTGCAAAGGTACTAAATTGTTTAAAGAGGTCTTAAAGAAAATAGCAAATAAATTTAATGAAGAGAAGATTCCATATTTAGTTATAGGTGGACAGGCCCTTTTGATATATGGAGAACCACGTTTCACAAGAGATATTGATATTATTGTTGGTGTTCTTCCAAGAGACTTTGATAAGATCCTGGGACTTACTAAGAAGATAGGCCTTGAGCCTCTTACTGAAGATGCGAGAAAATTTGTAGAGGAGACCTATGTCCTTCCTCTTGAGGACTCCAAAACAAAAATAAGGGTTGACTTAATCTTTTCCTTTTCAACTTTTGAGAGTATGGCAATAGCAAGAGGAGTTAATAAGGAGATAGAGGGAGTCATTATAAAATTTGCCTCTATAGAAGATCTAATAATCTTTAAGATGTTTTCTGGAAGAGGTAGGGATATTGATGATGTGAAGAGCTTAGTTAGACTAAACAGAAAAATAGATATAGATTATATAATAAAGTGGCTTAAGGAATTTGATAGAGAACTCGGTACAGATATGGAAGATAAATTTAAACTCATTTCTAATCTATGATATTATGTGTTTAAACTCTCTTTAGGAGGTTGGGAATGGACATTAAACCAATAGAATGGAAAGGTGATAGGCTCATTGTACTTGATCAGAGACTTCTCCCTCATAAATTTGAGTATGTTGAGTGTAAAACATATATGGATGTGTATCTGGCTATAAAAGAAATGAAAACGAGGGGGGCTCCTGTTATAGGAGTAACAGCAGGCTATGGATTTTATCTCGGAATAAAAGAATTAAAGGAAGAGGAGATAGGGGATAGATATATAGAGATAAAGGATAAACTACTTTCAGCAAGACCAACCGCTGTAAACTTAAAATGGGCTCTTGAGAGAATGGAGAGAGTTTTAAAGGAAAATCTTAACGAGCCTGATATAAAAGAGATTATAAAAAATAAGGCTATTAAAATAGAAAAAGAGGAAGAGGAAAAGTGCATAAAGATATCTCGGTTTGGAGAAAAGTTGTTTGATGATGGAACTACCTTTTTAACCCACTGCAATACTGGTTCTCTTGCAACTCTTGGCCCTGGAACTGCCCTTGGGGTAATAAAGTTTACAAAAAGGAGTGGAAAGAGAGTTCAGGTCTTCTATACTGAAACAAGACCATACCTTCAGGGAGCAAGACTCACTGGCCTTGAGTTGGTTAAAGAAGGAATCCCTTCAACACTTATAACAGATTCAATGGCAGG
>QMOO01000070.1 GCA_003648245.1 Caldisericota bacterium | reverse complement strand
CTTCGGTAGTTCCTGGAGGAAGCGTGCTTTCAAATATGAACAACCTCTCACCCTCTTTCCATATGCTTTTTATATCCCTTATAGCCATGTTTATATACTTGAGGTTGGGAGTCTTGTTTTTGTTAAGGGGTGTTGGTACAGAGACTATAAATACATCTACATTTTTTAAATCCTTTTTTGTATTGGTTGGAAAGAATGTTTTTCCAAGAACATCGCCTATCTCTTTATCTTCTACATCAACTATATAGCTCTTTCCTTTGCTTAAAAGGTTAATTCTTTCCTCTGATATATCAAAGGCTCTAATTTTAAAACCTTTTCGTGCAATCAGTAAAGATAGAGGTAAACCAACATACCCAAGCCCTACAACAGAAACCTCTATTTCTCTATTTTTAATTCTCTTTTTAAAACTTGATATATTCTCCGCCAAACTCTGCTTCCTCTCCAAGTTCTTCCTCTATTCTTATTAACCTGTTATACTTTGCTGTTCTCTCACCCCTTGCAGGTGCTCCTGTTTTTATCTGATATGCATTTGAACCAACTGATAGATCAGCAATATAGGTATCCTCTGTCTCTCCTGATCTGTGGGAAACCATAACTTTGTAATTATTATCCTTTGCAATTCTTATTACCTCCAGAGTTTCTGTTAGTGTCCCTATTTGATTTAATTTTATTAGAATAGCATTTGCTATACCGTTCTCTATACCCTTAAGTAATCTTTCTTTATTTGTAACAAATATATCATCTCCAACAATCTGAATTCTTTTCCCCAATCTCCTGGTTATCTCTTTCCATCCTTCAAAGTCATCTTCAGATAGAGGATCTTCAATGGAAATTATTGGATATCCTTCCACAATCTTCTCATAGTAATCTATCATTTCTTTGGCTGTTCTCTCTTTTCCTTCAAATAGGTATTTACCATCCTTATAAAACTCAGATGCAGCACTATCTATAGCTATAAACACTTCTTTGCCAGGTTTGTATCCAGGTTTCTCTATAGCTTCAATTATTAATTTTATGGCTTCCTCATGTGAATTAAGGCTTGGTGCAAAACCTCCCTCATCTCCAAGTCCAGAAAGTAACTTTCTCTCCTTCAAAATACTCTTTAGACTCATATAAATTTCACTGGCAGATCTGATTGCCTCTTTAAAGGAAGTGAAACCTTTTGGAACTATCATAAATTCCTGAATGTCAAGATTGTTATCTGCGTGTTTTCCTCCATTTAAAATATTCAGGAATGGAACTGGAAGGACATTTGCCTGAGCCCCTCCAATGTAAAAGTAAAGTGGAATACCAAGGAAATTTGAGGCAGCACGGGAGGTAGCAAGGGAAACCCCAAGAATGGCGTTAGCCCCGAGACTACTTTTGTTATCTGTTCCATCAAGTTCAATCATTCTTCTGTCAATTTCTCTCTGTTTCAAACAATCCATCCCGAGGATCTCTACAGATATTAACTTCTCTACGTTATCACATGCTTTTCTAACACCCTTTCCGTGGAATCTTTTGTCTTTATCTCTCAACTCAAGAGCTTCGTGTTTTCCAGTTGATGCCCCTGAAGGGACAGCAGCTCTCCCCATAAAACCAGATATTGTATAAACCTCAACCTCTATAGTTGGATTTCCTCTTGAATCTAAAATCTCTCTTGCTCTCACATCAATTATCTCTTCCACTCTTCACCTCCATTGTTTCCTTAGCGAACAAAGCTGCTCCAAGAGCACCCATTATCTGGGGATGCTCTGGAATACTTATTTTCAATTTTAATAAATCCTCAAGCGCCATCACCACGCCAGGGTTCTTTGCAACTCCTCCAGTCATAACAATCTCTTCTTTAATTCCAACTCTCTTCATAAGAGACAAAGCTCTCTTGGCAACAGAGTAGTTTATTCCCTTGATAATATCCTTTTTATCTTTTCCCTCAGCAAGGAGAGAAACCACTTCAGATTCTGCAAAGACTGTGCATATACTCGTTATTTCTACCATGTTTTTCGCCTCTTTATGAAGAACGCCAAAATTGTCCAGTTTCTCTTGAAGAGCATGGGACATAACCTCAAGGAATCTCCCGGTGCCTGCTGCACATTTATCGTTCATGGCAAAATCAAGAACCTCTCCCATATCTCCAACCCTTATAGCTTTACTGTCCTGTCCACCTATGTCTATTATTGTATGAACATTGGGGAAAAAATACTTCGCTCCCTTTGCATGACAGGAGATTTCTGTTTTTGTTGCATCAGTGAAATCAACATTTATCCTTCCATATCCTGTGGCAAGGATAAGTGATAGATCCTCTCTTTTGAGATTAACTTCCATAAGAATTTCATCTATTAATTTATTGGCAACCTCATTCCCTCTTACACCAGTAGGAGCAACCTTTGATGCAACGATCTTGATTTCCTCGTTTACGTGTATTAAGACAACCTTAGTGGAAACAGAACCAATGTCTACTCCCATAAAATATTTCATGAAATCACCTCCAGGAAACCTTCCAATCTTGTTTTGATTTGCTCTTTGGGGAAGTTTGTTTCATCAACTAAATCTCCATCTATAACAATTGAGGGTATCCCTTTTTCTATTAATTTTTTTCTCAAAACATAAGAGTTACCTGCGCCCTGTCTGCATCCCCACTGGTTAAAAATAACTACTCCATCTGCTTTGTACTCATTGATACCTTCCATAGCCAGAGAGAACCTATCATCCACATTTGAGAAGGCAGTGGAGGAGAGAACCTTCTTTGCGAGCGACAGAAACGGCTCATTTATATCAAACTCATCCCAGTAAACCTTACTTGTCTCCTCAAAGACGATATAAGCTCCCTTTTTATTAAACCAGTTAAATAAATCAGTCTTAAAGTATGGTCCAAGGTGCATCCAGTAGATTTTCTTTTTAACCGGTAAGAATTCCCTTTTCTTTAATCTTTCTTTAATTTCATCCCTTAAAGCCTTAAAGAATTTAACCCCATATCTTGAACCAAAAGCAGAAAATATCATTCCTGCATATCCAAGAAACTTCCTTCCTTCTATTACAACTCCCTCTTTTCGCAATTCATTTGCTTCTACGAGATATTTCCTTGCTTCATTAGAGTAGAACATAGCATTCCTTAATCTATTAAAAGAATTCCGTTTCCCAACAGATTTACTTAGTTTCTCAAATACATTCTTAATGGATTCTGCCACATACTCCAGTGTAAAATTATCGTATCTATACGGAACATCTATAACATTAAAATCTCCTCCGAGCTCCTTTGAAATTAAAAAGAATGAATGAATTGCAGAATGACATGGTTGATTTGTAACTACGAGAAAGTTTGGTCTGGGAAGAAAGCCCATCTTTACAAGTCCCACAAGACTTCTATGAACACTGCATAGATCCTTTGAATACACAATATCCTCAACTTCGTAAAGAGATGGAGAGGAGATTCCAAAATTGGCAGAGACTGCTGATGCAACCTCTGGGAGAATAGGATATATGTCAAGGGCATAAAAGATTTCTGTTGGCATAAAAACATTGCTCATAACCACAGTGCTGTTCTTACCAAAATTCTTTTTTAAAATTTCCATGGAAAAATTGATGGATACTTTGGCTATTCTATCTGGTTTCAATATCTGTATGAGTATTCCCCTTATTAGGGGATATATGTATGGTTTGGATACGATTTTTTTAAAGAAGTCTGGTTTTATTTTAGATGTATCAAGATTCATCCTATCATCTCCATAAACGCTTCAACCCTTGTTCTAATCTGCCCTTTTATTCCCATGGTAAAGTCATCCTCCAAGAGAAGTGTTCTTATCCCCTTTTCTTTCAATCTTTTTCTCAAGACAGGAATGTAGAATAGGAGGGGATCACAGTACTTTAAAGAATAAAAAATCACTCCATCCAGATTCATTTCCTTTACCCTGTTCTCTATAAAAGAGACTTTATCCTCTATCTCCCTTCTTCTAACGCATCCCTCCCTCTTTAATAGATAGAAAGAGAGGGTTTCAAAGGGGTCAGAGAGTAAATATACATCCTCAAGAAGTCTTCCTCCAAAACACGAATCATCATACACTATCTCTACCCCAATCTCTTCAAGATACTCCACAAGTTCGTATGGATACATGGTTGAGAAGAGATAAAGTCTGACTTTCCCCTTCTTACCATTAAAGGAAAAGTTTAATTTTAAAAACTCCTCCGGCTCCATAGAATTAAAGAGATTATGCATATAGAATAGAAAGGTTCCCTTTCCAATGCCATTTATATTTCTTTCCTCTTCTCTTATCTTTTTTCTTGCTCTATTGTATAGCTCTATTGAATCAAATATTCTGTCAGGAGAGGATTTGTTTTTAGAGAGATGCAAAAACAACTTTTTAAGTTCATCTGAGAAGAATTTTATATCTTTTTTCTCCTCACCAAATGGAACCTCAAGAAAGTAAGTATCATCTGATAGTTTCATCTCTTTCCAGACCTCGTATATTCTCTTTGAAGAATCACATCCATCTGTAAATATAACTTTTTTCATGTAGAAATTTTCTCTGAGTTTTTCTTCTGTAATGCTCCTTAAGTATGGACAGACATATTTTGGCATTATCTCGTCAGTTTTTACAGGAAACATGGGAGGGGGAATGTATCTAAAAGGTATTAATCCGGAGGCGTGTATAATCTCTGGAGGAATGTATGAACAAAAGTAGAATACATAAGATTCACTCTTTAGAACTTCTTCCCTTTTCTTTTTGTAGAAATTCTTTAATTCCTCTATACTGGTCATCAGAGATTATTATACCATTTAAATTATTGTAAAATGGAATCAAGTGGAGGTGAACATGAAAAAAAGATATGTGTTAAGTTTTATTTTTCTTATTCTTGCTGTTTACTTCTTTGTTGGCTTTCTGAATGTAAACAGGAGGAATCCATCTTTCTTTGATAAGCAGTTTATGGTGTTTGCCCACAGGGGAGGGAAAGGTCTTTATCCAGAAAATACCATTCTTGCCTTTGAGAAAGCAAGAGAAATGGGTGTAGATGTTCTTGAGATTGATGTGCATCCTACAAAGGATGGGAAAATTGTTGTTATCCACGATGATACTGTTGACAGAACTACGAATGGCAAGGGAAGAGTAATGGAATTAACATATAAAGAGATAGAAGAACTTGACGCTGCATACAACTTTTCAAAGGATAATGGAAAGACTTTTCCCTTTAGAGGAAAGGGGATAAAGATACCGCTTCTATCTGAAGTTCTGGATAAATTCAATGATATGAGAATAAGTATAGAAATAAAAGAAACAGATGGAAATACAGAAGAGAAAGTTTTAGAACTTGTAAAAAAATATGGGATGGAGGACAAAGTTATAATTGCAAGTGAAGATTATGAGATCTTAAAAAAGGTTAGAGAATTGGAACCGAAAATTGCAACCGCTATGTCAGAAAAAGAGATAAGGAGTTTTTACACAGCATTTGTTACATTCATTCCTCTAAACCTGTATAAGCCAAAAGGAGATGCTTTAATGATACCTCCTGAAGCAGAAGGTGTAACTCTTGCCAAAAAAAGCTTTATAAACGCAGCACATAATAAGGGATTGAGAGTAATTATATGGACCATAAACGATGAGGAGGAGATGAGAAACTTAATAAGACTTGGAGTTGATGGAATAATAACAGATTATCCCGATAAATTAATAAAGGTTTTGAAGGAGGATGGAAAAAGATGAATTTTGCCTTTGAATACAACATACTCAAATTCTTTGAATCTATAAGAACCCCCTTTTTAAATAAAGTCTTTATAGGTATAACACAGCTGGGAAGTTTTGATTTTTATATAATAGTTATCCCGGTGCTATTTTTTATTGTTAAGGAAAGGAAAGCCTACAGAATTTTATTCAGGTTAATGTTTTCCTATATAGTAAACACCCTTTTAAAAAATACTTTTAAACTTCCAAGACCATCTGAGGAAAAACTTGAAGTTCTGTTTAAAGAATCCGGACTTGGTTATGGATTTCCAAGTGGACACGCTCAAAATTCAACAGTTTTCTGGTTTAGCCTGTATACAGAGTTTGGTGGATGGATTCTTTTGCTTATCGGAATTATAGCTACCCTATTAATCTCAATATCACGACTTTATCTTGGAGTACACTTCTTTATGGATGTAATTGGAGGAGCAGCAATTGGTCTTGTCGTACTCTTTTTATATATACTCATTTTGCAAAGATCTCTGGATAAGATATCTGAAGGAAAGAAAAGTATTACAATTCCTGTATCGGTAGGCTTGTTTGCTGTATCATTTTTTAATCCATTTTCTATGGGGACACTTCTTTCTTCCACTTCAGGGTTGATTCTGGGAACAGGAATTTCATCGGAATTAAACTATGAGATGAAAAAGGGCACTGTACCATTAATTTTACGAATCATTATTGGTGTTGGCGTTTTGATTCTTATTAGATACGGATTAAAGATTATTTTAGGAGACGTGCTCTACAT
>QMOO01000069.1 GCA_003648245.1 Caldisericota bacterium | reverse complement strand
TCATTATACTTAAGACCAGGTCTTAAGTAGAATGTGGTCTTCATCTTCTTCTCGCCATTCTCTTCGTAAACCTTGAGAGTACCATCTTTGAAGTTTGGAATATTAAGAACTGCTTCACCTGGATAGAGGGTTCCATCAGGATCTCTCCTTACAGCTCCTGCTTCAACCATGCTGAGTATTTCTGAAGCGGCAAGCATAGAGGTTGAAAGGCTGAAGAGTGTGTCAGGTTCCTGCTCAAGAGCTACAACAACTTTTCCTCCTCTCTTTGGAGGAGAAATAACTCCCTTATAAATTGAGTATGCACACTCTGCCCTTGTTGCAGGATCTCTTGGAGCAATTTTTCTTCCAGGTCTGAAATTAAGAACCTGAATGTCGGGTCTATATGCAAGTGTTACAACACCAGCAGCCCATGCATCAACCTCATTTACTCCGTTTCCAAATACAACTGGTTTTGTGAATTTCTTTGCTTCGTCAGTCTTTCCAAGAACTGCGATCATGAGAGCAGCAAGTTCCTCTCTCTTTATTGGATTAGCTGGTTTAAATGTCCCATCCGGGTATCCCTTTACATATCCTGCCTTTACTGCTGTTTCAACAAATTTGTAAGACCATCTTGTTCTTGAAACGTCCTTAAATGTTGGTGTTGCAGGAGATACAAGTGTTAGCTTCTTTGCGAGAACTATCATTGTAGCGAACTGTTCACGAGTAACAGTTGCTTCAGGTTTAAATGTACCATCTGGAAATCCTTTAATAATTCCTTCCTCAACCATTCTGGTGATATACTTATAGGCCCAGTGGTTTTCTGAAACATCCGGGAACTTACCCTGAGCATAAGCTCTTCCCCAGAGTCCCAAGCCAAATACCAAAAGCAGTGCCAAAGTCACTGCCAAGACTTTTCTAAACATACTTTACCCTCCTTTTTGTAAGGATTTTTAATTTTTGTTTTGAAAGGTGTTTTTTAACTGCTATCACCTCCCTTTTTTCTTTTATATTTTAAACCTAAAACATACTTTTGTCAAATAGATAAAGAGAGGAAATCAACCACATCTTTAATTACTAATTTTCTATACTCTGATTCTGGAAATTTGTTAAAGAGCTTGGCCTGTCTTTCCTGAATTTCTCTTCCATATTTTACCTCTATTAGGGTTTTGTCAACCTTGAAATCTATCTCTACTCCATCCTCATATATATAACATGGATTTTTATCCTTTATCTTTAAGAAAACAAGGTTTTCGAACACAGAACCTTTATCTTTAAACCCAGTTATAAAATTTCTTATTCCCACATCAACAATATATATCTTCTTTGGAGACTTAATTCGTTCATTGAGTTTGCCACACTTATCTACTGCATAGATTAAAAATGTATCCATAAAATATGAGAGATATCTCCTTGAAGTATCAGGACTTATTCCAACAATTTTTGTTATCTTATTTATACTCAATCTCTTCCCAACTCTCTCCATCAGGATTTTAAAGTAATCCTTTATAATATTAAGATCCTTAACATTGTGTAAAAGAGCAACATCTTTCATTATTATATCTTCAATGAGCGAATTTAAATAGGAGACATCTCCTGTAAGTACATACTCTGGCATTCCACCATCCATCATATAGTCTTCAAAGTATTTCTTAAAAAGATGGGAATCAGATTTTTTGATTTTTACATTTTTGAAAACGAGGTACTCATTGAAGTCAAGAGGCAAAACTTCTATAATCCTCTCTCTTCCAATAAGATAGGATTTTCTACTCTTGATTATGGAAGATGAGGATGAGGAGGCATAAATTTTAACATTCTCAAAATCATAAAGATTCTTCAACTCTTGAGCAAAGTGCTCTTTATGAGCAACTTCGTCAAAAAAGAGGAAAATTTTCTCTTCTCTCTTTAACCTATGTTCCTTCCTATACTCTTCAAGAATTTCATGTATGGTGTAATCTTCTAAGTTATAGGAGTCAAGGGAAACATATAGAATATGTTTAGGGTTAACACGCGTTAGTAGATAATTTATCATCATCTTAAATATAGTTGTCTTTCCAACTCTCCTTAAACCAATCAGGAAAATAATATCTCTGTTGTTTAGATTTTTTTTCAAAATGTCTAAATACTTATCTCTCTTTATAAACTTATAGGGAAAGGAACCTTCCCACCATGGATTCTGTTTATACAACTCCTCAATTATTCGCATGTTAACCTCCTTTTATACGATGATATCATATAAAATATTGAATTTCTATATGATGCCATCGTATAGATTTTAAACTTTTATATGATGATATCATACAAAATAAATGTTATAATTTATCCATGAAAATTATATGGGCCCCCTGGAGAATTAAATATATTCTTGCGGCAAAGAGAAAAGAAAAGAAGGAATGTTTTATATGTGATGCTGTAAAGAGTAATAATGATGAGGAGAACCTTGTTGTAAAAAAGGGAAACAAAGTTATAGTTATTATGAATAGATTTCCTTACAATCCCGGGCATATTATGGTGTGTCCTAAAAGACATGTTAAATTTCCCTATGAATTAACAAAAGAGGAAAACCTGGAACTTATGAATACGCTCTCAGAAATGGTAAAACTTCTTAACAAAGTCTTCTCTCCTGAAGGATTCAATATAGGTCTCAATATTGGAAGAGTTGCTGGTGCCGGTGAGGAGCATTTACACTTTCATATAGTACCAAGGTGGGGTGGAGATACAAACTTTATGCCAGTATTTTCTGAAACAAAGGTAATACCGGAATTTTTGCTGGATACTTATAAAAAACTGAGGGAGGCAATAGATGAGAGTAGTGGCTGATTTTCATATTCACTCAAAATACTCAAGGGCAACAAGTAAAAATATGGATGTGGAAAACATATCGAGATGGGCAAAGATAAAAGGTATTGATATAGTAGGAACAGGAGATTTTACTCATCCTGAATGGCTTAAAGAACTTAAAAACCACCTGAAGGAGGATGGAGAGGGTTTATACATCTATAATGGTGTTCACTTTGTGCTTTCCAGTGAAATCTCTTTAGTTTTTGCTCAAGGTGGAAAGACAAGAAAAGTTCATATATGTCTCATCTCTCCTTCCTTCAACGAAGTAGAGAAGATAAACAATGAACTTAGAAAATTTGGTGATCTATCAATAGATGGAAGGCCAACACTTCCACTTTCATGTAGAGAGCTTGTAAGGCTTGTAAAAGATGCCTCAAGTGACACCTTTATTTTTCCCGCCCACGCATGGACTCCGTGGTTTGGAATTTTTGGTTCCATGACTGGATTCGATTCCATTGAAGAAGCTTTCGGTAAAGAAACAGGGTATATTCATGCTTTAGAAACAGGTCTTTCATCAGATCCTCCTATGAACTGGATGGTATCAAATCTTGATAAATTCTCACTTGTATCCAATTCAGATGCACATTCTCCTTCGCATCTTGGAAGAGAAGCAAATGTATTTGATATAGAATTTAATTTTTATGAAATGGTGGAAGCGATAAAAAGAAAAGATAAAAATAAGTTTTTATTCACTATAGAATTCTTCCCTGAAGAGGGAAAATACCACTATGACGGTCATAGGAAATGTGGGGTATCAATGAGTCCAAAGGAATCAAAAAAAATCAGAAATATATGTCCTGTTTGTGGAAGACCAATGACCCTTGGAGTTTTGCACAGGGTTTATGATTTGTCTGATAGGGAAGAGGGATTCTCATCAGAAAGATTTATTCCTTTCAAGCGTCTTGTTCCTCTTCAAGAAATCATTGCACAAACTCTGGGGAAAGGAGTAGCCACAAAAGGGGTTCAGGATGAATACATGAAACTTATTCAGATATTTGAAACAGAGTTTAATGTACTTCTTTTCACACCTCTCTCTGAACTGGAAAAGAGAATGAACAAAAAAATATTTTCTGCAATAAAAAACATGAGAGAGGGAAGGGTAAAGATAAAACCAGGATTTGATGGGGAGTATGGGAAAGTTTTAGTTGAGATAAATAAAGATGAAGAAAAACCTCCATCACTTTTTGGATAGGATATTTATAGAAGGAAAAAGGGTATCTATAGATAGCATCCGCGTATTCAATCCAAAGAAGGTTAAGTTTTCAATTAAAAATGTATTTAAATGTCAATTTGGTTGTCCAATGTACAACAAAAGACTCTCATGCCCACCATTTATCCCTTCTTACACTGAATTTAAAAAACTATTTAAAAGCTACAGACTCGGATTGCTGATATCTTTTAATTTAGAAGCAAACAATGAGAGGGAATTTGTATTAAAGAAGAGAGAGATTGAAGAGTTCCTTCTCATATCAGAGAAAATTCTACTCCCTCAATTCCATTTTGCCTTCTCTCTGTTTCCGGGAAGTTGTGAACTCTGTGAGGTGTGTGAATTTGAAAAAAGTGGGAAGTGTCCGAAAACAGAAAAAGTAAGACCCTCTATATCTGGAACCGGTCTCGATATTAATTCTATTCATAAAATTAATTTTAAAGAAAATACTATTTACTCCATTATTCTTGTTTTTTAAAAATTGATTTTAAAAGAAGAATCTTTCTCTCCCCAAACTTCTCCTTTATCTTATCTATAGTCCTTAAAAATTTATCATCTGTCTCATCTTTAGAAAACAAAGAGGTATCAAAACTTTCATTCATAAGAGATGAAGCTGTTACACCAAGGAGTCTTACAGGTTTCTTTTCTATTCTTTCTCTTAAAAGAGAGATTGATTCTTTTAAGATGTCGCTATCTGAATTTATAGGAATAGGTAATTTTCTTTGGTGGGTAATGGTTTTAAAATCATTATATCTAATGGTAATTTTTATGGTTTTCGTTGAAAAGTTCTCTTTTCTCAATCTATTTCCCACTTCCTCTGATAACAAAGATAGAATACTTTCCATAAATTTTATATCTGTTGTATCTTCTTCAAGGGTAACTCTTGAACTTATGGATTTTGGAGGAGACTCTCTGAAATTTATTTCCTCATCTCCTTTAGCTTCCTTTATCATTAATAGGAATTTAGAGAAAGCTGGCTTAAAATTCCTCACCAAATCCTCATATGTAAACTTCCTTAGATCAGAAACTTTCTCTACGCCAAAATTTTTTAGGATTCTTACACTTTTCGGTCCTATCCCGGGTATTTTCTCTATGGGGAGGGAATAATAGTATTTTTCAAGGTCATCTTTTTTTATTTCAAGTAGTCCATCTGGTTTCGAAAGCTCTGTGGCTAACTTTGCAAGAAGTTTGTTATAACTTATACCAACTGAACAGGTAATGCTGAACTTCTCCTTTATAGCGCTCTTAATCTTCCTTCCAATTGACACAGCACCTCCAAAAATCTCCTCAGTTTCAGTTACATCGAGGTATGCTTCATCTATGCTTCTTACTTCTATTTTGTCTGTAAAACCCGATAAAATCTCCATAATTTTGTGGGATATTTCATTGTAGAGGGAAAAGTTGCCTCTTATAACAATAAGGTTCTTACATAATCTTTTAGCCTTTTTAAGGGGCATTGCTGAGTGAATCCCATATTTTCTTGCCTCATAGGATGCAGTGGACACAACTCCCCTCTCACTCATAGAATTCGTTACAACAATGGGTTTTCCCTTCAAAGATGGATTCTTACTAATTTCAACGGATGCAAAGAAAGCATCCATATCAACGTGGAGTATCTTCCTCATCTGAGAAAATTTTATACTCAATTATTTGTTCTTCGGGTAGCAACGGAATCTTTATATAAAATGAAAATGTATCAAGAATAGCTTTAAGTGGCGCTAAACCTATGAGTTCACTCTCCTTTATGCTCGTTCCATATCTTTCTGCTTCCATCTTTACAATTTCATAAACTCTATAGATTGGCGCTTTTTTAAAATTAAGTATGTTCATGGAAACCTGCGCACAATTCTTTTCCTCAATATAGAAACCTTTAGCCTGAATGTATCTTAAGCCACCGGAAGATTCCCTTATTGACTTTGCAATCTTTTTTGCTATTTCTACATCAGGAGTGTTGAGATTAATGTTAAATGCAATAAGAAAATCCCTAACCCCTATTACAGTAGCTCCTGCAGTTTTATGGGGAACATTATCTCCTATATCTGGATACCACTCCTTGTCCTTCATCTTCTCAGAAAGTCCCTCAAACTCTCCTTTCCTTATATTTGGGAGTTTCTCCCTCTCCGGTTTTGTAGCAGAATAGGCATAGAAATATATGGGTACTTTAAGCTCATTCCAGATTCTTTCTCCCAATTTTTTAGCATACTCGTTCAATTCTTTTTTTGTTATTCCCTTTATTGGAACAAGGGGTATAACATCCACAGCGCCGATCCTTGGATGCTCTCCCTTATGAGCCCTCAAATCAATCAATTCCACAGATTTCTTGGTGAAATCAAAGAGAGCGTCTAAAACCTTTTCAGGTTCACCAGCAATTGTTACTACACTTCTGTTATGATCTGGGTCCATGGAATAATTCAATACCTTAACACCATCTCTACCTTTTAAAACATTTACAATCTCCTCAACTACCTCTTTTCTTCTTCCTTCGCTTATGTTAGGGACAGATTCTATTATCCTTTTCATC
>QMOO01000068.1 GCA_003648245.1 Caldisericota bacterium | reverse complement strand
TGGATTCAGTTATAAAGAAAGAGGATCATGGCCCATGAATGTTTATCTACTCAATTTAGGAAAGGAAGCTTATGGATATTATTCAAACAGTATATTTGGTAATAACTATGGATACATAGAGTTAAATTTCAATAAATTGGATAATCTTAATGAAATGAGAACGACCATTGGTCATGAGTTTTTCCATTTTGTTCAATCACTTTATGATTCAAGATTTTCTATCTTTAAAGCGAAGTTTTTCTCCACTCATGGATGGCTTGATGAAGCGTGTTCTGTGTGGTCTGAAGAACTATTTTCAGATAATCCAAACTATGTCTCCCCTGTAAGAGGTGGAAATGAGGATGAGCCTCTTTACGGTATAAGTAGAGGTCTTTCAAAAACTACCTATCAGGGATATGGATATGGAATGTCGGCAGTTATAAAGTATCTTGTAAAGAAGAAAGGAGCACACGCTCTCGTTTCCATGTATGAGAAGATAAAAGATGGAAAGAGCAGTGTAGAGGCGCTAAATTCACTTCTCGGAGATCCAGATAAATGGTATAAGGAATTTTTAAAGAGTTATATTGAAGGAAAGATATACCCTGTTAAATCATTCCAAAACTCGGGAAATCAATATATCACAAATGATAATAAGGACAAGGAGATGAGTTTTAAAGATTCCTATCCAGATCTTTCTGCGAAGATATATATGTTCATCTTAAGAGCTGATTTTGAGGATGATGATACACTTGATTTTTCAGTTGAAGGTGATGGAAAAATTATGGTTTTTAAAATTAAAGGTGGCAGAGAATTCTTATCTGGGCCAGATACAAAGATTTCAATAAAACCAAAGGAACTTAAAGATAAAGGATACAATGGTATATATATTGTTGTAATAAACGACCACTGCTCTCCTCCTTACAACCAAAATCTGGATATAACTCTCAAAGTGAATGAGGCTATTAATATTATAGATTTTAAATACATATCAGGTTATGTTGAGTTTGGCAGTACCATCACTTACAAGACTACAATAGCGAAACCAGACGGAACTGTGGAGACATCCACCTCTACACGGTCAGGTACGAACCGTTATCTCTTTAAAGGGTATGGTATATGGGAGGAGGATACTTCCTCTTATACATTCTCTTTTTATAAAAATGGAGGTAATGAAACAGAAAGAGTGCACATTGTGTTAGATAAAAAAACCCTGGAGTGTAAGGAGATCAGTTTGTCTTATTACTCATATGTTAAAGGCGAAGATGAAAAGATCATTAATGGTGAAAGACATGTTGGTGAGTACGAAGAGGTAATGAGTTTCTCTTTAAGCGGTATTCCAGATCTTAAACTGAAATGGGAACCACACTATAAGAAATTTTATATATACAAGTTCAGAATCACACTTAAATATCTTTCAGTCAGTTATTCTTATAGAGAGGAGTGGATTTCTCTTAAAGAGTCTACCTCCTCCACAAATGTATCAATCTATGAACCTGTCGAGATGAGTCTTAACTTTTTCATAGAAAAGCCATAGAAATTTAATGATATAATTAGAAAAATACTGTTATCTGATTCATAGAAAGGAGAAAAAATTATGGAAGAGAAAATTCTGGGAGCACTTCCCAATGTGAGTTTAAAGAAAGGTTTATTTAAAAGCATTCTTTACAACCTTGTTATTACAAATAAAAGGATGATTTTTGCTCGTTTCAGAAAAGAATTAATAAAAGAAGAGGCAAAAAAGAGAGCAGAGAAACTTGAAGAAGAGGGAAGAGGTAAGGTAAGACAATTTTTTGCCAAACTCGGGACAGGTTTTACTTTTTATAAAAGATATTTTGATATGGATCCAGAGGAAATATTAAAAGAAACAGAAGGGAACTTTTTCATAACCCCCTCAAATGTGGGTAAAATAAGACTTAAGAAAGGTAGTGTTTCCCGTGATGAAGATGGAGATGTGGAATATGAGAATCCCCATACTCTTTTTATAACAACCACATCTGGTGAAAAATTAAAACTTATGCTCAGGGGAGATTTTAACAGTATAAGAAACCTTCTATCTCAACTTTTTGGTAGATTCTAAAAACTTACTAACTTCTCTTTTGCTTCCTTAATCCAGTTCTTGTTCAATAGAAGTGCTCTTCCAATTCCTACAGTATCAGCCCAACCATTTTTTATAATCTCGTTTGCAAATTGGGGAGTTTTTATTCCTCCAGTAACATTTACTCTGATTTTGAGATTCTCCTTAAGAATTTTTGCATAAGGAACAAAGTATCCCTCAATATTTTTTAATTCTCTTGGTCTACTTCCACAGTATCCACCTGACACATCAATATAATCAACTCCAATATGCTCAAGTTCTCTTGCTATAATTATACCTTCTTCAGGTTTGAGTCCACCTGGGCATATTTCTTTCTGTGGAGGATTATCTGAAAGGGGAAATCTCACACTAATTGGGAAATTCTCTCCTACATTTCCCCTAACTTCCTCAACGACCTCGAGGAGCAATCTCATTCTATTTTTAAGGTTGCCTCCATATTTATCGTTTCTGTTGTTTGTTATAGGGGATAAAAACTGATTTAACAGAAATCCATGAGCTGAATGAATTTCTACCATATCATAACCAGCCAGTTTTGCTCTTTTTGCTGCTTCACCAAAAAACTTAACTATTCTATTTATCTCCTTTATAGGAATTTCTTTCAATGATGAGTATCCAATTCCTTCTTTCGGGCCACCATTAAACACGAATTCTTTCTCCTCTAAATTTGATAACATTCCCCTCACTTCAGGTACTTCTTTTATATTTATCCCTCCGTGATTTATCTCTAAAGCTACAGGAATTCCATTATCATGAATTGATTTAACAAGTTTTCTATGACCATCAATAAACATATCATCTGAAATGAGAAGTTGATTTGGCATGATCCTTGAGTCGTGGGTTACAAAGGCATTTTCTGTTATAACTAAACCCATTCCTAGTTTCGACATTTCAGAGTAATAATTTATAACTACATCATTAACAAATCCATCTGTCTCAGGATTCTTTACAGCAAGCGGTGGCATAACAATTCTATTTCCTAATGCAAGGTTTTTAATCTTAATTGTTGAAAAAAGGTTTTCCATTGTCTCCTCCATTTTGTTAATTTTTAAATAATTATACCATTTTCCTTTATTTAAATTGTTTTATTTTCATTTCATATTTGATAAAATTTAAAACAGGAGGCAAAGATGGATAAGAAAAAATTAGTTGTCGATGTATTTAAAAAGGAGGGGAAACCGTTAAAAACAGGAGATATCTCCAGGATTTTAGGATTCGATACTAAAGAGGTAAGTAAGATAATTAGAGAGTTAAAAAATGAAGGAATCATATTCTCTCCAAAAAGATGCTACTATGCACTCAAAGTTCCAGAAAATGAAAAAAAGACCAAGATCCTAAATAAAAGCATACTCATGATTTTAGTTGATAAAAGAAAAAAGGATGCTCCCACTGTCCAAAAAATTTTGACTGCATGGGGGTGCATAATAAAAACAAGGTTAGGTATCCATGACGGTGTGCTGGACGAATGTTCAGATACCGGTCTTATAATACTTGAGCTTGTAGGAGATGAGAAAAAGCATAAAGAATTAAAAAATAAACTGAACAAGCTGGATGGTGTTCGTGCAAAACTAATAAATATCAAAATTTAAATTTCAAAAATTTTCTATTTTAAATTGTTTGTTTTTTGATAAAATATATATGGATGTTAATAAATCTTAATGTACGAAATTTTGCGATTATTGAAGATCTATCTGTAGAATTTGGACAGGGTTTAAATGTAATAACTGGAGAGACAGGTTCCGGGAAGTCAATTTTAATAACAGCGCTGGGGGTTACCTTAGGAAATAAATTTTCAAAGGAGATGTTAAGAGAAGGAACTGATAAAATTCTTTTATCAGCCACATTCGACATTTCTCGTAACAGGAGAGCCCTTAGTAAACTTAAAGAAATGGGCATTTCAGATGAAGTGTTGTTCTTTCAGAGAGAGATTCCAAAAGAGGGCAGACAAAAATTTAGAATAAATGGTATGGTGGTTCCATATTCTCTGTATAGAGAGATTGGCGAAATACTTATAGATATTCACGGTCAGCATGAACCTCAATCTCTCTTGAACAGGGCCAAACATTTGGAGTTACTTGATAGATTTATAGGAGAGAAGTTTTTAAAAGAAAGAGAAGAATTTGCAAGGATTCTTTCAAGATACAAAAATATGAAGAAAGAAATTGAAAAAATTAGATCCACACAGGAGGAAGCCCAAAGGAGAAAAGATTATCTGAGATTCATTATAGAGGAAATTGAAAATGCCGGAATAAGTGAGTCAGAAGAAGAAGAGCTATTAGAAAAAAGCCGCATACTAAGAAATGTGTCAAAACTTAAAGAGATCTATCAGAATGTGTTCTCTCTGCTTCAAGGAAAAGAGGGAAGTGCAGTTGAATCGGTATCTCTTTCAGAGAAACTCCTTGGTGAGATTCAGGATGTTGATAAGAAAACAGAGGAATTTTTACCTATTCTTGAAGAAGTAGAATCAAAATTATTGGATATTGTGGATTCTATTAAAAAAAGAAAAGAGGAAATAGAATTTGATCCAAATGAGCTAGAGAGCATAGAGGAAAGACTCTCCACATACGATGAACTTAAAAGAAAGTATGGAAAAACCACTAAAGATATTCTGGATTTTCTCGAGACCTCTAAAAGGGAGCTTTCAGAGCTGGATAATAGAACATACAAACTTGAGAATCTTGAAAAGGAAAAGAAGGAGCTTGAGGACAAACTTATATCAATAGGTAAATTACTGAGAGAAAAAAGAAAAGAAGGCGCAAGAATTCTTGAAAAAAAAATAGAAAAGGAACTTTCTGATCTTGCAATGGAGAAGGCAAAGGTGTATATAAAGTTTTTGGAGAAAGAAAGTGAAGATGGTTTGCCTTTTAATGGAAAGAAACTTGAACCGTACAACTGGGGATTTGAAATGATAGAGTTTTATATAGCACCAAATCCAGGTGAAAGCGAGAAACCCTTAAATAGAATTGCATCAGGGGGAGAATTGTCAAGAATAATGCTTGCAATAAGAACAATTTTTGCCAGTGAAGAAGAGATACCCTGTATAGTTTTTGATGAGATAGATCAGGGAATTGGGGGGAGGGTTGGAGAGATGGTTGGAAGAAAGCTTCTCAATCTATCTAAGAATCTACAGACTATAGTTATAACTCATCTTCCCCAGATTGCTTCCCTTGGTGAGATTCATATTGTTCTAACAAAGAACTTCTCCGAAGGTAAAACCTACCTTACTGCCAGAAGAATTAAAGATGATGAGAGGGTTTATGAAATAGCAAGAATGATTGGTGGTTTGAAAGTTACAGATACAGCCATAAATCATGCAAGAGAATTATTAAAACAAAGGGAGGTAGAAGGTGTATAAAATACTTGTTATTAATCCTGGTTCAACCAGTACAAAAGTTGGATTTTTTGAAGACGAAGAGGAAGTCTTAAAAGAAACTATAACCCATGAGGCATCATTTCTTTCTAAATTTGATAAAGTATTTGATCAATATCAATTTAGAAAAGAGGCTGTCCTGGATTTTCTAAATAAAAACCATATAGACTTAAAAGAACTTTCGGCTGTGGTAGGAAGAGGAGGTGTTATACATCCAGTTCCTGCAGGTACCTATTCAGTCAATGAAAAGATGATAGAAGATTTGAAGAATGCTCCAATTGAGCATGCCAGCAATCTTGGAGCTGTAATTGCTTATGAAATTGCAAAGCCTCTTGGGATTCCTGCATTTATTGTTGATCCAGTGGTTGTTGATGAGTTTATTCCTCTTGCAAGAATATCAGGGCTTAAAGAAATTGAAAGAAAATCTCGTTTACATGCATTGAATATGAGAAGGGTTGCAATTCAAAGAGCAAAAGAGAAAGGTGGAGTTCTTTCGGATTTTAATTTTATTGTTGGACATATAGGTGGTGGAATATCAATTGCTCCATTTATGAAGGGAAAAATTGTGGATGTAAATGATGCAAGTTCTGGTGGTCCTTTTTCTCCTGAGAGAAGCGGTGGTCTTCCATCCGGTGATCTTGTAAAGATGTGTTTTTCAGGAAAATATACAAAAAAAGAGATTAAAAAGAAGCTTATGGGGAAAGGTGGTGTTGTTGCATACTTGGGTACCAACGATATGAGAGAAGTGGAGAGAAGAATAGAGGAGGGAGATGATTTTGCCAGGCTGATTTTCGAGGCTATGGCATATCAAATAGCAAAAGAGATAGGTGCAGATGCAACAGTTCTCAAGGGAGATGTGGATGAGATTATTCTTACAGGAGGAGTTGTTAATTCAAAGAGACTTGTAGAACTAATAAAAGAAAGGGTTTCATTTATTGCACCTGTTGTCCTCTTCCCGGGTGAGAAGGAGCTTGAAGCGCTTGCTCTTGGTGCATTGAGAGTTCTTCGGGGAGAGGAAGAAGTCAAAATTTATACTTAAGGAGGTAAATATGCTTAAAAATTTCGATGAACTTATTGAGGCAGCAAAGAAACTTGGGAAGAGAAAACTTGCAGTTGCCAATCCTTATGA
>QMOO01000067.1 GCA_003648245.1 Caldisericota bacterium | reverse complement strand
CCAGTATGCACCTGATGCGGAGAGGAGTTTGGAGTGCTTTATGTATTTTGTTGAGGGCAAGTGTGGAACTCTACATAAATCCACAAATTCCCCAACTTTATATATACTTATTGTTTCTTCCTCAAGCTCATCTATAAGTTCCAGTTTAAACTTCTCGTCTTTGAATAATTCCTTTGCCCTTTCCTTTGATATTTCCTCTTTCTCAAATTTGTATTCTCTGGTTAAAAGCTCTCTCATTTTGTTTTCTATTTTCTCAATGTCCTCTGGAGTGAAAGGTTTTTCTACAAGGAAATCATAATAAAATCCGTTCTTTATGGAAGGACCTATACCAAGTTTTGCGCCCTTAAAAAGAGATTTAACAGCCCATGCAAGTATATGAGAGGTGGAATGATTTAAAATATCAAGAGCTTTCTCACTATCATGGGTTATAAATTCTATCTTGTCACCCTCTTCAGGCTGATAATAGAAATCTACCACTGTATCATTTACGATAGCCCCCACATAGTTATCCTCTGGTAAAAGGTGTAAAATTTTAAAAAGGTTATCACCTTCATCAATTTCCATTTCCTTTCCAATATTTTTAACAAAAATGTTCATCTCTCACCTTCCTTACGGGGGGATTTAAAAATGGTGGGCGATGGTGGACTCGAACCACCGACCTCTTCGATGTCAACGAAGCGTTCTACCTCTGAACTAACCGCCCACCTCGTTTATTATATTATACGTAAATAGCCTTCTTGTCAAGTTTTAATTTGCTATTTTGGAAAAATTTTTGCTTGTTTCAAATAAATAGCTGGGGATTTTTTTCTTCCCTTGGGAATGGATGAAAGTTCTGGTTTGTCTGAAAGCCCAAAGACAAGGGCACCTTTCTTTTTTGCAATAAGGCCCACATCATACACTTCCTTTGTAATTAATATCTCTTCGTTTAGTAGTTTCCTTACATCACTTATATCTGGAAGGAAATCCATTCTTTTTAGAGTGCAACTAAACTCCCTTTCTCTAAATGTTGGAAAAGCGGTTGGGTTTTTCTTTAGAAGATTCTCTTTAACCTCCTCCAGTAGTTTATATGCTTTCTCATTAGGTGAGATTGTTATGGTATTAAAGAATTCTAAGGGCTCTCTCCATTTTCCGGCGTAAAACTCTCTTATAAACCTTCCAAGAGCATAGTAGTCTCCATAGAAAAGAATACTCATAATTGCCACTATATCCTGATTATCTCCTGTGAAGGAATGAAGACTTCTTCTATTCAGCCTGGAATATACATAATCAAATCTATCCTCTTCAATTCCACCTAAAGCATCCTTTATTATGGATGTAATTGCATCCATTCTCGCTTTGTCAATGGCTTTATTGTTTCTTCCTCTTGCTCCTATGAAGGTTTTATCAATATCTATAACAACAATGGTTTTTTCGTCAAGTAAGAAACCTCTCCTCTCAAGGATCTCAAGAATTGGTAGGAGATTTCTCCACTTTGTATTAATTATTATATTCCCTTTAAACTTTATATAATCCTGTTCCCTCTCCTCTGTTATAACACCAGAGACTTCATATTCATCAAGTTCTGTGAGGTTTTTGATAACATTCCCATCGTTTAGATAGGTGTCTCCAAAGTATATTACTTTTTCAAAATCTCCTATCTTTTTGAATAGAAAGGACAAAACTTTTGCATATTCAGGATCTTTCTTTCTTGGAAGAAAGTCAAATTTTAGCTGTTTCTTTAATTCCGAAAAGGAAGGCAATTCCTTTCTTAAAGGATTAAGTTCCCTAAAGACTATATAATTTTCAAAGATGGTGTTTAAATTGTCTCTCTTATACATATAATCCCTCCAAAAGCTCTAATTTTAATGCAAGTTCTAAATTTAGAATACTTCCTCCTGCTGCCCCCCTTATAGTGTTGTGAGAGATGAGTGTAAATGTAAAGAAACTTTCTTCCGTTTTCTCTATTCTACCTACAGTTATACTCATTCCCTTTCCGTTGAATCTGTCAAAGAAAGGCTGTGGTCTATCAATTTCCTCTCTTACGACTATTGGTTTTTCAGGTGCCGTTGGCAGGTGTAACTTTTGAGGCAATCCTTCAAATTCTATAAAAGACTTCTTTAATTCAGAAAGAGACGGGTTCTTTTCTGTTTTTACAAATACGACTTCCATATGACCATCTCTTACCATAACCCTATTACACCTTGCATACACTTTAAAACTACCAGGGACAAATTTCCCGTTAAATTTCCCAAGAATTTTTTTACTTTCCAATTTTATCTTTTCCTCCTCTTTTTCTATGTAAGGAATAATATTATCCAGAATAGAAAGAGAGGGGACTCCGGGAAACCCAGCTCCTGATAGAGCTTGCATTGTAAAGAGGGTTACTCTCTCTATTCCAAATCTATCCATAATAGGTTTTAGTGAGATTACGAGACCAGCTGTGGAGCAGTTAGGATTTGTAATTATAACTCCCTTTCTTTTTTGATACCTTATAGCTTCAAGATGTTCTGGATTGACCTCTGGCACAACTATCGGAACAAAATCGTCATACCTGTGACTGCTTGCATTACTGAATACATAATGCCCATTTTTCGATAGTCTCTCCTCTACATCAAAGGCAATAGATGATGGAAGAGCCGAAAATACTATTTTCTCTGGCTGATCCCTTTCTAAAGATAGAAGGGGAAGATGGGCAATACTTTCCGGAATTCCTCCTTCAAGTATCCATTTTACAGCATTTTTATACTTCTCTCCTCTCTTCTTTTCCGATGCAAAGATAGAGCTTATTTTGAACCACGGATGCTCGGATAATATTTGAACAAATCTCTGACCTACTGCTCCTGTGGCTCCAAGAATCGATACATTTATCATATCTCTCTCCCTATTCTTAAAATATCTGACAATACACCTGAGGCTGTAATTAAAGGTCCTGCCCCTATGCCTTTAATTATAACAGGATTTTTCTTATATCTTACGGTATATATGAGAAAGATATTTTCACCTGGCTTTAGATTGTAGAATTCCGAATTTTTGCTAAAAACTTCGAGAGAAACTTTAACCTTTCTTCCTTCAATCCTTGATACAGGATAAACAAAACCACCTTCTCTCATCTTATTGATTCTATCTCTAAAGCTTCTTATCTCTGTTTTTCTGAATTCTTCAAGAGAGTTGGATTCAACAAATTCCTCGAAGTCTATATGAGATAATTCAAGTTTCTTTCCTATAATTCTTGCAAGGATTAAAGTTTTTCTTAAAATATCTGTTCCCTTTAGATCATCCATAGGATTTGGTTCTGTATAGCCGAGTTTCATAGCAAGTTCTATTGCATCGGTGATATCCTTTCCTCTATTCAGATGATAGAAGATGAAGGATAGGGAACCACTGGGCAGGGATACAATCTTTTTTATCTTATCACCGGTCTCCATTAAATTTAGTAAAGTTTTTATTACAGGAAGAGATGCTCCAACGGTAGTTTCGAAGTAGAACTTCCCGTGAGAACTTGTAAGGCTTTTAAATGTTTTGAAGTTTTTTACAAGATTCTTTTTATTGGATGTGACCGCATTCGCTCCATATCTTAATGCATCTATGAGAATATCGGTAGTTTCATCTGAGTTGGTAACATCAACAAACACGGTGTTCCTTTTTTTTACAAAATCTGACAAATTTGGTTTACCCTTATTAGGAAACTGGAAATCCTTCTCTTTTATATACTTCTCTGTCTCTTCACCTAAAATATAGGAGTTACTTCTTAAAACACCTCTATAAACAATTCTTATTCTTTCTTCCTTTTCAATTCTTTTTCTTTCCGACAGGATTAATTCAATAAGACTTTTCCCAACTTTTCCAACGCCAAACTGCACAATTTCTACTACCTTTATTCCCTCTTTATCCAGAGATAAACCTAATTCTATATGTAGAGCTTTAACTGCTTCTTTAACTTCTCTCTCTTTAACCACAAAAGAGATATTGTATTCAGATGAACCCTGTGCAATGGCAATTATATTTATTCCGTGTCTTCCCAGAGTGGAGAAAACCTTTCCAGCAATTCCAGGGGTTCCTTTCATTCCTGCTCCTATAACTGAGATTATAGCGATTCCATCTTCTTTTAATACACCTTCAATTTCCTTCTTTTCAATTTCCCTTTCAAATTCCTCTTTCAGGCATTTTATAAAATTATCTGCCTCTTCCTTCTTCACCACGAGGCAAATATTTTGTTCTGAGGAGGATTGAGATATCATGAGTATGTTTGTTTTACTCTTCCATGCAGATTTAAAAACTCTTGCAGCAATTCCCGGAACACCAAGCATTCCTCTTCCGTTAACACTTACAAGTGAGAGATTTTTTATATAGGTTAGAGATTTAATTATATTTTTATCCTTTCTTACCCTTTTAACAATTACTGTACCGGGAAAATCAGGATTAAAGGTATTCTTTATTCTTACAGGTATATTTTTTTCCATAACAGGTGAAAGGGTTTTTGGGTGAAGAACCTTTGCTCCATAGTAGGAGAGTTCTGCTGCTTCAATGTATGAGATGTATGGAAGTGGTTTTGCATCCTCAGTGATTCTGGGGTCAGCTGTCATTACCCCATCAACATCTGTCCATATCCATACCTCTCTTGCAGCAAGAACTCTCCCTAAAATTGTTGCTGTAAAGTCACTTCCTCCTCTCCCAAGGGTGGTTATTCTTCCATCTTTCGTGCTGCCTATAAACCCCGTAACTATTGGTGTTGTTTCCTTTGGAAACAGATCTTTGTTAAATATATTATTAGCTCTTTTCTCAATCTCAGCATATATTGGACTCGCATTTCCAAATTCATCTGTTGTTATAAGAAAGGAGTTTGCATCAATGTATGCAGATTTAATTCCAGATCTATTTAAATACTCTGAAATTATTCTTACAATCATTCTCTCCCCGAAGGAAGCTATTGTGTCAAGAGCTCTGGGCGTTAATTCCCCGAGAACCTCTATACTTTTTAGTATATTTAAAAGTTCTTCAAGAAGTGTCTCTACATTTTCAAGCCGCTCTTTAAAGAGCTCCTCCATAACAGATATATGCCTGTCCCTTATGTTTACATACTCGTTTAGATATTTCTTATCCCCCACCTGGGAGAGTTTTCCAGCCTTTATCAGTAAATCAGTTACTCCGCTCATAGCAGACACAACAACCACTTTTTCCTCTCTATTTTTTGCCAGAATATTTTTAAGATTTCTTATCCTTGCAGCGCTTCCTACAGAGGTTCCTCCAAATTTCATTATTATCATAGATTCTCCTCCATAATTCTTTCGATAAGACTCTCCACTTCCTTTATCTCATTTTTTACAGTGATAGGTCTGTTTATCATCTCTTCAGGGATTCCCTCAATTTCTCCCATATGAAACTTTGTTACTATGTCTGGATCTTTTAAGAGATTTCCCGTAAGAATTAAAACAGCACTTTCATAAGATTTAACGATTCCCTTTTCTATCATTTTAATCAAACCTGCAAGGGAAGCTGCTGATGCTGGTTCGCATCCTATTCCCATGGAATCAATTTTTGCTTTTGCCATAAGAATTTCTCTGTCAGCAACCTCTTCAACAAATCCTTTTGTGAAATCTATGGTTCGTTTGGCCTTTTCAAAGTTTACTGGATTTCCAATCCTTATTGCCGTTGCAACTGTTTCTGCTTTCCTCGGTTTAAAATCCCAGTTGTTTTTAAATGAAAGGTAGAAAGGGTTTGCTTCCTTTGCCTGTATAACAGCAATTTTTGGAATCTTATCTATTATTTTGAATTTTTTAAGCTCCATAAGTGCTTTTCCAAAAGCTGATGTATTTCCAAGATTTCCTCCAGGAAGTATTATCCAGTCAGGCACCTCCCAGTTTAATTGAAAAAATGTGTGAATTATAATCGTCTTTTGCCCCTCAAGTCTTATTGGATTTAGCGAGTTTAAAAGGTATATTTTATACTTTTTAGAAATCTCCTTTACGATTCTCATAGCATCATCAAAATCACCTTCAATTTGAATTGTCTTTGCTCCATAGGAAAGAGCCTGCGAGAGTTTGCCAAGTGCAATTTTTCCCTTTGGAAGGAAAACTATAGGGATGAGTCCTCCTCTTTTTGCATAAGCAGTCATTGATGCTGATGTGTTTCCAGTGGAAGCGCATGCCACAATTCTATATCCCAGCTTTTTTGCGAAAGTTACTCCCACCGTCATTCCTCTATCCTTGAAAGAGCCTGTTGGATTCTCCCCTTCATGTTTTAGGAATACCCCTTTAACTCCCTTTATCTCATCGGATATGTCATATAGGTTTGTTTTCCCTTCAGGAAATGTGACTATCTCATCTTCGTTAAGGTCAAGCACCAACTCCCTGAATCTCCAGACTCCGCTTTCATCAATACTTTTTCTACTCCCCACCCTCTTCTCCCACACATCCTTTAGATAAGAAAGATTTTCTTCATTCCTTATGTGAACGTCAAGAAGCCCACCACACTGGCATGTGTATCTTCCAGTTAAAAGAGAATATTCTTTTCCACATCTTATGCACTTTAAGACTCTCTCCATTTTTATGAATTATAAGGAAATTTACTATAAATTCAAATTTAAAAAATGTGATTAGAATTGTAATTTAAAGAATTTTATTATTTATAAAAGCTACTTTAGGTATTTTCTTCCCTTAAGCTCTTTTGGTAGATACTCTATTTTTTTCTCTGG